>CAINXF010000159.1 GCA_903854795.1 Candidatus Kerfeldbacteria bacterium | reverse complement strand
CCCTGATACGTCACCGCCCACGGTAGCGCTGACCGCGCCGACCGCTGGTGCGACGGTCGCGGGCACGATGACGGTCACAGCGACTGCGAGCGATAACGTCGGTGTGACTGGCGTGCAGTTCAAACTCGACGGCGGTAATCTCGGTTCGGAAGATACGGTCGCACCGTACAGTGTGACGTGGAACACGACCGGCCTCGTGGACGGTTCGTCGCATGTGCTGACCGCTGTGGCACACGATGCCATCCCAAACTCGACGACATCAAGCATGGTGACGGTCACGGTGAACAATGCATGTGTCGAAGATTGGACGACGATTCCATGCATCGGCTGGTCAACGTGCGACAACGGCACGCAGACGCGTACGTGCACGGACGCGCACGACTGCAACACGACGGTCAATCGGCCGCCACTTTCTCAGAGCTGTACGATGCCTGCTGATACCACGCCACCGGCGGCGATCACCGACCTGCGCGCGTCATGACCTCGCTGGCGGTGCCGTGCTAATCGGTATGTAGGTCGAGTATGGCGGCGGGCGGTGTCACATCGGGAGCCGGAAAGAGGATAACCGCTTCGCCGTTGCGAATGGCAACGGAATTTATTGGTACGGAAAGCGTACCGTCCGGCTCGAGCATGACCATGGTTGATGATAATGGAACGTTGACAGCAGTCGCGTCAGTATAGTCCTGACAATCGTAGTCATCACGTGTTCGAAGGAGGACGTACGCTTTCGTGTAGTGACGAGCGAAAATGCCGTACTCTTTGCTCGAACAGCTTACCGGACCATGTTGAATGATGGTGGCCGCGTCGACCGGTTGCCCGACATCTTTTTCGTAGGCCAGTAGCCATTGTTGTTCGAAATCCAACGGATCCGGTGCATCGGGATGAATGCAGAGATTTGGATCGAAGTAGACGCGGCCGGTCTCATCGGGGAATTCTTTCGACATGTAATAACTGGCCAGATTCCACATCGAATAGCGATCGGCAGTGGTCGGGTAGTTACCGGCCGAGTATCCCGCAGGAAGGGCGGCACACCACGAGAAGGCTAGATCAACCATGCCGCCGGACGAGGTCATCTGATGCATCTGGTCGATGAACTGCGTGTACATCGGGGCGCCGAAACGGAAATGATCAGGTGCGTTGAGCCATTCGGTCATCACGCCTTTTGTGGCTAACGCTTGTTGGAATTCCAGCGCATTCATAAAGTATTCGCCAGTGTTGATGTGCGTGGTCTTTCCCGCAGCCGTCACCTGTGAACGCAGGTACGTCAGCCAGCTGACGACATCGGCGTTGTACGCGGCGTCGAATGCATTTCTTACCGACGGGGTAGCGTTATGCCATGGAGCGAGTCCATTGTATTCGCGAATCGCGCCGCCGCTAGTGACGGTGGCCTGGTAGCCGAAGGTTGTTTCAAATCCATGCTCATCGAGAAACATGTCATCAATAGGATTTGGCGTATTGTCGGTGTTATGGACCAATCGTTCGATCAGTTGACCTGACATCATTTGCCGCCACGCCGCATTGTTCAAATTCGGAAACCATCGCGCCTCATGCCAGATGAACGTTTGTGCGCGGCAGGCTGGCGTGATCGGTTGCGGTTCAGGACAGCCGGGAACGGTGATGGTTTTTACGACAGTTTTGTCCAAATCTATAAATGTCATCGTAGTGTCTTCGGAAAAATGGAGGTACTGATCTTCAGGGAAAGCGTTTTGCAAGTCGTTGACCGGTTGGTCCATCGCACATGGTCGATGTTGGCAGATGGTCAGATCAAGAGTTGAGCCGAACGTCTTGATGGTCGAGTTCATGGCTTTTAGTTCAGCTGAGAGTGTTGAGTGACTTTCAATAAATGAGTCGGTCGCCATGGCGACGCTCATAAAATCAATGTGGCGGGCGTACCATTCGTAGCCGCTCTGCTGTACGTTCCCGGCTGGTAGGAGTCGAAGATCAGACCCATAATCCATGACATTGATGTGCGACCAGTGGGGTGAGTTGGTCCGGTAGGTCGCGGAGTCAAGTAACGTCTCCGCGACGGCGGTCGAAGAAGGACGGAAAAACGTGTCGCCGAGCACAATTGTCATAATGGTGCAGAGCGTCACTAACATAACGCGGATAATAATCCGATCGTGCCGTGTGGTGGTCGATTTTTCGGAGGTGGTACGAGGTGATCTCACGCTTGCAGTGTATCACTATTCGAGTGCCGTGCAACGTGAAAACGGCCTGCTCGGAATGTGGCGTCGTACGAGCTTACGACGCGTACCAAAGCACCGCGAAGTAGTGGCACACCGTGCCGGCGATCACGCAGAGGTGCCAGATGAAGTGCGCGTACTTCTTTTTCGAGTTAAAGAACACGATGCCGCCGCAGTACGCGACACCGCCGGCAAGGAGCCATGCGACGCCACCGAGGTGCACATGCTGCCAGAACGGTTTCGCCGCGAACACTGCGACCCACGCCATCGACAGGTAGATGACGTTCGAGAGCACCGGGTGCCACAACGCGTTGAGTGATTTAAGCGTGATGCCTATAGCCGCAATGCCCCAGACGATCCCGAACAGCGTCCATCCCCATGGTCCACGAAGCGCGCCGAGCGTGAACGGTGTGTAGGTACCGGCGATCAGGACGTAGATCGCACCGTGGTCGAGGACGCGGAAGACCTGTTTGACGGTCGGGTTCGTGTGGGCGTGGTAGATAGTCGAGGCGAAGTACAGGACGAGCATCGAGAAAATGAACACGCTCACGCCGACGATGTCCCAGGGCGAACGATGATGAACGGCCGCGAGGATGAGGAATGGTGCGCCGGTGAGCACGGCGATCACGCCGACACCGTGGCTTATACTGTTGGCAATTTCCTCATTGCGGGTCTGCGTGTGGTGGTCGTTTGGTTCCATAGAATAAGTGTATCATTTTTTTTGGGATTTGACGCCGCGCAAAAAATGTGGCGTTTTGGTATACTATCCAGACATGTTCTCACCCACCAAACTGTTTAAGAAGATCGGCCCAGGCGTAATAACTGGCGCGTCCGATGACGACCCATCGGGTATCGCCACGTATTCGCAGACCGGTGCGAAGTACGGGTACCAGTTCCTATGGCTAGCGCTTATCTCGACACCACTCATGATGGCGGCACAGGAAATGTCGGCACGTCTCGGTATTGTGACCGGTCGGGGACTCGCAGGGATCCTTCGTAGGCACGTGTCCGTAAAGATAGTCTTCGTGCTCGCCTGGCTTCTTTTCTTCGTGAACACGATCAACGTTGGCGCTGACCTCGGCGCGATGGCCGAGGCGATGAAGTTGTTATTGCCTGGTCCGACGGTGGTGTATCTCGTGTTTTTCGCGGCACTAATCATCGTGCTGGAGATATTCGTGAGCTATAAGCGGTACGTGAACGTACTGCGATGGCTGACGCTTACGTTGCTATCGTACGTGGTCGCCGCCTTCTTCACGAAGCAGGACTGGGCGCTCGCGCTCAAAGATACGATCATCCCCACGTTCAGTTCGGGCAAGGAGATGTGGACGATCATCGTCGCGGCGCTCGGTACGACCATCACACCGTACTGCTTCTTCTGGCAGGCGTCGGAGGAGGTCGAAGAGAAGATCGCCAAGGGCAGGACGACGTTGAAGAAGCGTCTCGGCGCGACGAAGAAGGAGATCACGTCGATGCGAAAGGAGGTCGTAAGCGGCATGTTGCTCTCGAACATCGTCATGTTCTTCATCATCGTCACGACCGCGGGCACGCTCCATAACGCTGGCATTACGAATATCCAGACCGCAGGTCAGGCGGCCGAAGCTTTGCGTCCGCTCGCCGGGAACTTCACCTTCATATTGTTCACGGTCGGCATCGTAGGCATGGGACTCCTTGGCATCCCAATCCTTGCGGGATCCGCTTCGTATGCGCTCGCCGAGGTGTTCGGGTGGAAGGAGGGATTGTCGAAACACTACCGCCAGGCGCACTCGTTCTATCTCGCGATCGCCGTTTCGGTCGTGCTCGGACTCCTGTCGAACGTCGCAGGTATCAGTCCGATCCAGTTCCTGGTCTTTGCGGCGGTGTTGAACGGCCTGCTCGCACCCATCATGCTATGGTTCATCGTCAGACTTGCCGACCGTAAGGACGTCGTAGGAACGCACGTCAGTACGCCGCTCATCAGAGTGATGGGATGGTTATGCTTCATTCTTATGGCCGCAGCTGCCCTCGGGCTTATCACAAACGTGATGTTCGCCAAATGATGGAAGGATTGCACACCAACGTTCCGCCGATACCGCAACAATGGCACGCGATGTCGGTTGAAAAGGCGATGCAGGCGCTCAGCAGTAGTTTGGAAGGCCTGTCGCCCGACGAGGTGCTCGAACGACGACGCGTTTCGGGTAGTAATGTCATCGTCCCCGTTGCGCGCCGATCCGCCATGTGGACGTTGTTGTCGCAATTCCAAAGCCCGCTCGTCATCATCCTGTTCGTCGCAGCCGGTCTTTCGTTCTTCTTTCATGCGATCCCTGATGGATGGATCGTGGTATTCATCATCCTGTTCAATGGTGTCGTCGGTTTTTTCCAGGAACAACGCGCAGGGCATGCGATGGAGCGCTTACAGTCCCTCACGCCCCACACGGTACGGGTGATACGGAGCGGCGAGGAGCGTGAACTTCCGTCCGACCAGCTCGTCATAGGTGACGTCGTCATGCTCGAGGTCGGTTCGATCGTGCCGGCGGACGGACGGCTCGTAGAGTCGTTTAACCTTAAGACGGACGAGGCGGTGTTCACCGGCGAGTCGGTGGCCGCCTTGAAACATGCGAAGCCGCTCGATGAGATCACTGAACTGTCCGAGCGGCGGAACATTGCGTGGCGCGGTACTACCGTCGTCGGCGGTCGCGGTCTGCTTCTGGTGACGAATGTTGGCTCGAAGACGCGGTTCGGTGAGATCGTACGCGAAGTCTCCGAGATCGGAAATGAAAGTACGCCATTTCAGAAGAGCATCGCCGAATTCGCGCGAAAGCTTGCGATCGTGATCGTAGTGCTTTCATGCGGGATTTTCCTTCTCGGTGTTTTCCGTGGCATTTCGGTGGAGCAATCGCTCATGTTGAGCATCAGTCTCGTGGTCTCGTTAATTCCCGAGGGTCTTCCGCTGGTGATTACCCTGACGTTCGCGTGGGGCATGTGGCAGATGGCGAAACGGCGCGCGCTCATTCGGAAACTGTACGCGGTTGAAACACTGGGATCGGTCACGGTTATCGTGTCCGATAAGACCGGTACGCTCACGTTCGGAGAAATGATGGTGGAAAGAGTGGTGACCGGCCATCGTGACATACAAGTGACCGGTGAGGGCTATCGTAAAAGTGGTGATTTTTTCGAGCATGACGCCCAGATTTCGCTCATTGATGATGTTGTTCTCCATAAGCTCGTCGAAGTCGGCGTGCTGAACAACGACAGCAGGCTCTCGCGCGACGAGAAAGGTGCGGAGCGTTGGATCGGTGACCCGACCGAGATAAGTCTCATCGTGCTCGGTGAAAAGGCGGGGATCAAACATACCGACCTCGACCTCGCATACCCTCGCGTCGGAGAATTCCCGTTCGATTTCTCGCTGAAGTACATGGTGACGTTCCATTCCACCTCGCACGGAACTACGCTTGTCGCGGTCAAGGGTGCGCCTCGTCAGATCCTCTCGCTTTGTTCGAAGAAATTGACGCCGGACGGTGTTGTCGCGTTCGTTGATCGCGATCGGGCCGAAGTGCGTGGATCGTTCGAGCAAATGGCCGAACGATCGCTGCGCGGGCTTGCGTTCGCCTACGCCGAGGTCGAAGGACCATGGCAGCTCGTGACGCATCAAAACCTTTCCGCGCAGCTTGTGTATCTTGGGTTGGTCGGAATCCGTGACACCGTGCGTACCGAGGCAGCATCGACGGTCATGGCCGCGCGTGACGCCGGCGTCCGCGTCGTCATGCTCACCGGCGATTACCATGTTACCGCTGCAAACGTAGCGCGTGAGGTTGGGATCCTCCGTGGCGACGAACAAGGACAGGTCGTCGACGGCAAAGACCTCGATACGATGACTGATGATGACCTCATGGCGAAACTCCCTCACATCGCGGTGTTCAGTAGGGTATCGCCAGAGCAAAAGTTGCGTATCGCGCGCCTGTTGAAGAAGTCAGGTGAGATCATTGCCATGACGGGTGATGGCATCAACGATGTGCCCGCGTTGACCGAGGCGAACATCGGTGTCGCTATCGCCAACACGAGCACCGACGCGGCAAAGGAGGCCGCGGAGATGTTGGTGACCGATGGTAACCTATCGAGCATCGTGGCGGCGATCGAGGAAGGTCGCGTCATCTTCAAGAACATCCAGCGCGTCCTTGTGTACCTCCTCGCGTCGAATTTCGGTGAGCTCGTACTCATCACCATCACGATGTTCCTCGGTCTACCGCTACCCCTGTTGCCGATCCACATCATGTGGCTCAACGTCATCACGGATCCGTTCCTCGGGATTGCGCTCGCGCGTGAGCCGAAAGGTCCGGAGATCATGCACGAACCGCCGCGCGTCCCGCACACGCCCGTCCTCAATAACCAGGCATGGCGACGGATCGGTCTCAATGGAATGGCTATTGGCCTTGCCACCTACGTGGTTTTTAAGATAGTGTCAGGTCAGCACCGTCCTGACCACGAGGTCTATGCGGTGACGCTCACGACGATCGCGCTCTGCGAGTGGGTCGTCGCCTTTCCGAGCCGTTCCTCGCATCGCAGCACGTTCTCGCGGTTGACCAGCAATAAGCTGCTCCTACCGGTGATGGCGCTCGTAGTGGCGATGCAGCTTGCAATCATATATGTCCCGCCACTTGCCAACGCGTTCCATATCGCCCGCCTTACCATTAACGATTGGTTGGTCGCCGCCGCCGCAGCACTCTTCGTGGTCTTGGTCGAGGAAGTTCGTAAAGCCGTGAGCCGCCGACACATTCACATTAAGGTGACCGCATGACACAACGACTTGCAACCGTGATGCTCTATATCACACAAGCAGCATTGCTCGCGTACGAGCTTATCGCAAAGTATGACACGCATGTGCGCCAGATCGCGCTCGGACTCACGAACGTCGCCGCAGTGGCAGGCGTGATGCTGGTACAGCATGTGCTTCGAAAGCGGTACGGCATCGTGATCCATTGGATCGCGTTGTTCATCGTGTCCGCAAGCATCTGGCTCGACGCGATGGGAAATTTCCTCCATTATTACGGCAGGTATTGGTGGTGGGACCACCTTACGCACGGCATCGGCGGCCTCGCGGTCACGACGGCCTTCTATGTGGTGACCATCGCACTCTGGCGCGCGGGACGTATCAAGATGTCGTGGTTCGTCGTAAACGTATACGCGTTCTGCATCGGGCAGACGCTCGGCGCGCTCTACGAAGTGTCCGAGTGGCTCGGCGACATTTGGTTTAACACCCACCGCGTCGGCGGACCGTTTGACTCGCCGCGTGACATTTTTTTCAATATGGCCGGCGGTGCGCTCGCGCTCCTCATTGGCGCGTGGTGGCGCGTTCGGCATCGTGCAGCACATGGACCTCAGAGCGACACGCACTAGGTGGATCGCAGTCGGTGCTATGGTCGCGGTGCTCGCGGTCATGGTGACATTGCTAATCGCCCCCGCGAAAAACGAGTCACAGACATCGGACGAGGCGGCATATGTTGTGTCAGGTTTGAGCTATTGGAGGACGCACGATTTCAGGCTCAACATCGAGCATCCGCCGCTTCTGAAAGAAATCTTTGCGTTGCCATTGCTCGCACGTCACGCGAAATTCTTTGCAAACGATTCCGACTGGAACGGTGCGAGCGAGTGGGACGTCGCGCCGAAGGTGCTTTACGGCAATGTGGTGTCGGGTATGACGTTGCTCCGCGATGCGCGGTTCGTCAACATCGGGTTGACCGCGCTCCTGGTGTTGTTGCTTGTGGGGTGGTCGTACCGAATGTGGGGGGTCCGGGGTGCGGGTATCACGCTCGTGCTCGGGGCGTTCGAGCCGAACATCCTCGCGAACGGTCACCTCGCCACGACCGATATCGGCTACACGCTCGGTATGCTTGTGAGCATCGTGGCGTTCGGGTGGTATCTCGAGCGGCCCACGATGCGGCGACTCATCTTCACCGCGCTTGCGTTCTCGTTCGCGTTGCTCACACGGTTCAACGCCGCGCTCCTCGTCCTGATCCTGCCGGTCGAATACGAAGTGGTCATGTGGGCCAACAGTGATCGTGCTGCATTGTCGTGCCGCCAGGCATGGAAGACGGTCGGGGAATTCGCGTTGGTCGCGTTTGTGACGATATGGGCATCGTACGGGTTCGAGGTGCGCACACTCAACCAGTTCCAGGATCAACAGGCGCTGCATACGCTCGGGCATCTCGGCGTCGTCGGGCGTTTTCTGACGACCACGCCGTTGCCCGCCGCGTCGTACGTGAGCGGTGCGCTTTGGCAGGCAAGCCATAATGCAGGCGGCCAGCCAGCGTACCTTTTTGGTCACACCAGCGATAATGGATGGTGGTATTACTTCCCAGCGGCGATGGCCGTTAAGATGACGCTCGCGGCACTCGCGCTTGCGCTGATAGCTGTTGTGGCTCGAATCAAAAAAAGGGCATATGTCGTGCGTCCGTCGACGGCATTTTCAGGGTTGTTCTTGCTCGTACCGATGGTGCTGCTGCTCGCAATCGGCATGGTGACGAAGTTGGATATTGGGGTGCGGTATGTGTTGCCCGTCGTGGCGATGCTCACGGTCGCTGCAGGCGGCGCGGCTCGCCTCGTGCCGTCTCGTTTGAATTGGTACGGCGGCGTGATAGGGCTCCTGCTCGTATGGAACGTCGTGTCCGTCGTACGCGTTTATCCCCATTTTCTACCGTATGCGAACGAGGCGTTCGGAGGACCATCAAACCTGTACAAATCGCTCATCGATTCCAATCTCGACTGGGGACAGGACACACCGTTGTTGACGAAGTACCTTGCCGATCATGATATCACAGACTACCGCGTGCACCTGTTCTCTAACGCTCCGGGATGGGTCTATAGAATT
>CAINXF010000158.1 GCA_903854795.1 Candidatus Kerfeldbacteria bacterium | reverse complement strand
CTGCGGGTAGGCGCGCTTCATGACGATGCTGAGCATCTCCATGATCACGCCCTCGATCTCGATATCGGTCGCCTTCATCTGATCAGCCATCAGGCCGATCTGGATGCTCTTGACGGCGTTCCCCATGGAACGCTTGACCTCACTGGGGTCGGTCGGAAGCGAACCTCTTCCACCCTTGGCGAGCAGCAGAACCACCAACTCGATCAGGATCTTCTCACGGACTTCGGGAGTCATTTTGTCGCTCCTTCTTTCGGGACGTACGACTTACGACAACGTCGATCACAACGGATCCGTTGGCAACGGTACCGTACCTTTTCTCACCTTCCTTTCAAGGTGCATGCAAACCACACAATTGTGGTTTGACGACGCACCATACCATACATAAATCTCCGCGTCAAGAGACCGCGAAACGATTAGACATGCGATAACCCGGGATTATCTCTTCTTATGGAACTCTAATTTGAGGTACTCGGTGATGACGAAGATGATAATGACACTCCAGACCACCATCCCGAGGTCGTGCGGTACGGTGAATCCAAGGACGCCGCCGCCCATCGATTCAAGAATATACATCGTGATCCCGAGAACGACCCACACGAGGACGAATAATTCTCCTCGGCGGTCAGACCCACCGTTCTTGTGGTGCCAGCGGTGCAGCTCCTTGTCGCCCGCATAGAAGACGAGCACCAATAGGAAAACCTCGGACACTGCGTTCGGCACGTTGAACCTGTTCCTCGTGAGGAACTCAATGACATAGCCGACCATCAGTAGGATCGTCGCGATGTTGAACGCCGTGATGAACAACCGTTGGCGGGAGATCGTCATACCCGAATTGTACCATGCGTGTTTCATACGAACTATTGGTTAGACCTCGTCAGATCCGTGTAACGAACACGGGAGCTTATGATATCAGTGACATATGTACAAGCCGTACTGTTGACGAAATCCTGACAACAATGCATATTCACACATCTATTAACATGGTGTAATTTGTACCCACAGATTAATCTGTTCGACGAATCCTGACAATTCTGTTGCAGCAAAGATACCATGTTCGTTGACCAGATCGCGATCGTTCCAACGTCTCTTCCTCTCCTCAATAAGGAGCGTCACCATGGCCATTTATGAACGTGCCACCGATTTCATGGGCAGCACTACGCCACCCATCAGCACCGGACGCTGCCTGTTCCTTCTGTCGCCCAGCGGCGGCGGGAAGCACGCGGTCGTCGACCGCATCAAAACGCTCGAGCTCGCGCCGGTCGAGTTCTGCGTCCGGGACACGACGCGCCCCACCCAGTCCTGGGACAACGGTAGTCACCGCAACCTCACGCACGAGGAGTTCCATGCACGCATGCGCGGCAGCGAGTACCTCACGCTCATGACGGACGGCACCGGAAATCTGTTCGGCATCCGACGTGTGGAAGTCGTGGAACTGCTCAATCAGGGCAAGATCCCGGTACTCCGCGGGCTCGTGTCCCACGTCCAGGACCTAAAAGGTCAGCTCGCTGAGCAGGACCCGTCGGCATCACTCGTCAGCGTGTTCATGACGACTGAACCGGAGGATGCCTGGTGGAAGGTCGTCGAGGAACGAGGGTTCGACGTCGAGGGAAGGGTCTCGACGAGCATGCACGACCTTTGCAACTTGAATGATCCCAAACGCAACATTGACCGCATCGTCGTCAACAGCTGGGGCCATCTCGACGAGACGGCGCACGCGATCGCAGGACTGCTCCGCTAGAAGCGCCACCCATGCGCATCGAACGGGCACCACATCGGGTGCAGGAGGACGAATAGCCACACTTCGCCCTCCTGCACCCCTCCACCCAGCCCG
>CAINXF010000157.1 GCA_903854795.1 Candidatus Kerfeldbacteria bacterium | reverse complement strand
GGCATTCCTCGGACATCATGAAATCGCGGTTCATCGGCGGCAGCGTTGTGCGGTCGTCCATGAATATCTCCTTTTCATTGGAGTAGCGGTCACAAACCCTTCGTGGAGTGGAACGAACTGGCAAAACTTTAGGCGCAAAAAATGGTTACGTCAAGTCTTTCTTGACGTGTGAAGAATAATCGAACACTATACTTATGTAATTGTGCGAAACGAAGCACAGCACTCACATCGTTCATTAACATTCGAACGACAAACAGGAGGCACGACATGAAGATACCGCCATTGGTTATCGGCGATTATTCATTTCCCATCCCTCTGGTTGTCGGGGGTATGGGTGTAAGGATTTCGGGACCAAAACTCGTGGCCGCCGTGCTTAACGCGAAGTGCCTCGGGACGCTGACGACGATGTGTCTCGGCGACATGACACGCCCAATGACAAAGAGCGAATTCGTCGCGACCTCTCGCGAAGCACTGCAACGCGAAATTGCTACCTTGCGAGCGCACACCGACCGACCGTTCGCGGTTAACATTATGGGCGCGCTCTCAAACGCCGACGACCTCATCATCACTGCGGTCGAGGCGGGAGCACGCATCATCGTCTATGGTGCCGGCATTCCTCGCACGCTACCAGCGGTGGTCGAAGATCGACACGTGGCCCTGGTGCCAGTCATCAGCTCCGCCCGGTTAGCCGAGCTGATCCTAAAGCTGTGGAAGCGCTATGACCGAGTGCCGGATGCCTTCATCATCGAGGGTCCGCTCGCGGGAGGCCATCTCGGCTTCAGTTTCGAACAGCTCGAGCACGCCGAAGATTTCAGCCTGGAGAAGATCCTAGCCGAAACCCTGCGCATCGTTCGGCCGTATGAACGCGCTGATCGGAAGATTCCGCTGATTGCCGCTGGCGGCGTCTACACCGGTGACGATATCGGCCGCCTGCTTTCGCTCGGAGCATCGGCAGTTCAAATGGGCACCCGATTCGTTGCGACGGCCGAGTGTCCGGTGGCAGACACCTTCAAACAGGCGTACATCAACGCCCGAACCGAGGATATCCGCATCATCAAGACGCCCGTCGGGATGCCTGGTCGAGTCCTGGCCAACACCTTCCTCGATCGTCTCGAACACGGAAAGATCCCCGAACCAGTTTGCTCGTTCCACTGCATCGGATCCTGTGAACGGGATAAGGCGGGGTTCTGCATCGCCGAACGCCTGGTCAACTCCTTCGAAGGAAGAACTGAGGAGGGCTTGATCTTCTGCGGCGCGAACGTCGCCCGTATCAACCGGATCATGTCGGTTCAAGAGCTCGTTGACGAGCTGATGACCGGCCTATCCACCCACCCGTAGGTCCATGTCGTTCCCAAATCGCGTCGCTGGCATTCCAGGGGCGCGATTTCATTTTTTTTCACCAATCATATGTTTGGCTCGGGGACAGGGAATCGGACCCCGATTAACGGCTTTCCCGCACTTTGCTCGGGGACAGGGAATCGGACCCCGATTAACGGCTTCAAAGGCCGCTGTCCTACCATTAGACGATCCCCGAGCAAAATGCGGGATAAACTCCGGCCGCTGCCTATCCTGTTAACGGTGTCCTACCATTCTTGCCCCGCACCTCACAATGGTGCGGGGAAACGATCCCCGAATGTAAAGAAAAATAGCGCACTATAGCATTTTTGTCGAGGGAAAACCCGCTTCAATATTCCTTTGAAAGGAAGTACACTTCATACATGCCACGCGTCACCGTGTCGAACCGCGCGAAGACGAGTCCTTACTCCCCCGTCCGAAAACTCTTCGTACCCGCCACGCGCGCGCGCCAACGCGGTATTACGGTGTATAATCTGAACATTGGTGAACCCGACCTCCCGACGCCAGCGCCGTTCTTTTCGGCGCTGCGAAAATTCTCGCCACGGACCGTCGCCTATGCACCTTCCGCGGGCTTCCCCGAAGCGCTCGAGGCATGGCAACGCTACTACCACGATACGGGCGTACGGCTCACCACCGATGAGATGGTTATCACGTCAGGCGGTAGCGAAGCGATCCTGTTCGCCTTCAGTACTGTCGCAGACGCAGGAGATGAGATCATCACGTTCGAGCCATTGTATCCGAACTTCATCACGATTGCGACGATAGTCGGTGTGAATCTCGTACCGATCACACTCTGCGCACAACGACGCTTCAAGTTGCCGACAGCATCCATCATTGAGCGTGCCATCACAAGACGCACGAAGGCGATCCTTGTCTGCAATCCATCGAACCCGACCGGCGCCGTACTCTCCAGTCGCGAGATGCGTTTGATCGCCGACATCGCCCATCGACACGGCCTCTTCATTCTTGCCGACGAGACCTACCGTGAAATTACGTTTACCTCACCTGCGCAAAGTTTCATCAACATGCACAGTGTCAAAGACCATGTCATCCTGATCGACAGCGCCTCGAAACGCTTCAACGTATGCGGCGCCCGTGTCGGCTGCATCGCGTCACACAATGCTACCATCATAGAGACGGCCCTGAAGTTTGCACAAGCTCGGCTCTCGACGCCGAGTATCGAACAACTTGCGATCATCCCACTCCTGCGCACCTCGCGCGCGCTCACGAAACCCTTCGTCGCGGCATACCGCGCACGAATCGACGCCGCGACAAGCGCACTTCGCAACATCCCTGGTGTAAGCTTTGTACGACCCGCCGGAACGTTCTATTTGATGGTGACGCTGCCGGTCGACGACACCGAGCATTTCTGCAGATGGCTCCTTGATTCTTTCTCGTACCGCCGCAGCACTGTGCTCCTCGCACCAGGCAGTGGGTTCTATCTCACTCCTGACCATGGTTCACACGAGGTACGCATCGCCTGCGTCATCGAACCGAAGAAAATCGTCCGCGCGATCGAGGCGCTCGGTCACGCGATCACGGAATACCAAAAACTCACATAACGTTGTTTTTACGCCTCAAGCGCGACCTCCGGTCGCGCATATTAGTTTTTTCGTTGCGCCGTATGAGCGAGCATCAGGGTGACCGGCTTAGCCGGTCGGGACCCTAGGCGAGCGAAAAGGCGCAACACAATATACGGAAAGAGATGTTTCGAAAGAGGAAACCGTTAGGGTTTCCTCTTCGAATTTACTCTCCCATCCGTACACCCCTGCCGTGCATTCCCGTCGGGACAAATTCGGTGGCGCGAAAATTTGTTAGTTCAACGGGTCTGTGCGTACAGGGTTGTACGGGTGGGAGGCGCCCTGCGCAAAAGACCGCGCAGCGCCTCTAACGTTCAGGCAGGTTGTGAGAGAGCGACCTCGCGCTTCGTGCGATG
>CAINXF010000156.1 GCA_903854795.1 Candidatus Kerfeldbacteria bacterium | reverse complement strand
ATAATTCGTCAATTATACGCTAATTATATCTCCAGTATACATATACGATGATCTGTAAGGATTATTGCGAGGGAATTATCAATGATTATGATAAAATAATCGCATACGAAAGTTGCTCACACACAATCAAGAAAATCGGATATGACCAAATCAATTCTATCGGATTCACCAATAAACCAACCGACGTCAAGATCGTGGTCATCCTCCTGGGTTGCAACACCGTCCTTAGCTCGTTCATGACGTTCTACTATTCCGTGTACCGCGCATTCGAGCAAATGAAGTTCGAAGCCGGTTTTAAAATGGCCTTCAATGCGCTGTCAGTGGGCATGGTCATCGCCGTCCTCGCCGGACACTGGCAGCTCCACACGTTCGTCGTGGGAACCGTGCTCCTAACCTTGATAAACCTCATCGTCCTCCTCCGCATGCTCGGCCGCACGCACCAGGTGCAAGGCGGCGCGCAGATCGACCTGCCGTTCATCCGCCAAACGTTCCGGCACGCGATCCCGCTCGCGTTAAGCACCGTGTTCATCAGCATCTACTTCTCGCTCGATACGGTCATGCTCTCGTTCTGGAAGGACAATAGGACGGTCGGATGGTACACCGCGGACTACCGGATCGTCCTGCTCATCATGACCTTCGTCGGTCTGTTCTATACCGCCACGTTCCCGGTCATCTCGCGCCTCCTCAATAAGGACCGTGAAGCGGTCCGTGTCATCCTTGCGATGTCGTTGCGCATCATCGTCACGCTCGTCCTGCCGGCCACGATCGCGATCTCGCTCCTTGCGCCACAGTTCATCGTATTGCTCTTCGGAGAATCGTTCAAACCAGGCGCGCTCGCGCTCGCAATCCTCGTCTGGACAGTATTCTTGAGCGGGCTCAGCGTCGTCTACAGCCAGACGGTACTGGTCTCCCGCCACAAAGTCGTCTACGCGATCGGTACGGCCATCGGTGCGGTCCTCAACACCGTGCTCAACTTCCTGCTCATCCCGCAATGGAGCCTGGACGGCGCGGCCATCGCCACCGTCGTGACCGAACTCGTACTGCTCGTGTACTTCGCGATCTACTGCAATCGTCGCGTGGTCAACGTGCCACTGGAAAAACGACTCATCGTTCCGATAGCGCTCTCGCTCGCGCTCATCCAGCTCTTCATGTGGTCGCATTCATGGCCCGTGCACTTCCTCATCTCAGGGACCGCCATCGGCGCGCTGTACTTCGTCCTGCTCTTCGCCACGAAGTCAGTGACCACACATGACATCACCGACGTCGTCCGCTCACTACGGTCAAAAGAATCCGACGCATCATGAGGATCGCCTTTGACGCCCGCTGCGTAAACTCCCCACACATCACCGGCATCGAACGGATGGTGATCAGGATCCTCGAACACTGGCCTGCCGATGGGCCGGAGTGCATCGCGTACGTCGATACGCCCGTGCAGTTCACGTTCCCGCACTGCACCGTTCGCGTGCTTCGCGCGCCACACCCGGCGTGGTGGTTCCAAATATCGCTCCCGAACGCGCTCCGGCACGACCATGTCGACACGTTCGTGTCGCCGGTAACGATGCTCCCACTGCGCATGCCGTCCCACGTATCCACAGTCGTCGTGGTCCATGACCTCGCGTACCTCGCCTACCCGCAATACTATGGTGCACAAGAGCTCCGCATCCTCAACGGGAAAGTGCAACAATCGATCGATCGAAGCGATATCGTGATCGCAGATTCCAAATTCACCGCAAATGAGGTTGTTTCAAGACTCGGCATCCCGGTCGCTCGCGTCCGCCCGATACAGCTCGCCATGGACCCACCGATCGATACACCTGCGCTACCCGAGGAATTCGATACGTCGCGACCATTTATACTCACCGTCGGCACCGCGTACGGACGGAAGAACCTTTCCATCATCGTGCCGGTCCTGAAATCGCTACTCGAAAAGTATAAGCTCGATATCGACGTGGTCATGACCGGAAAAAAGGGATTTACCGAACAAGAGATCCTAGATAATGCCCGAGTACAAGGACTCGCTACCAAGATCCATCATCTTGGCTTCGTCAGCGAAGAGGAAAAAGCCGCGCTCATGCAACACGCGCAGGTGTTCTTCCTACCATCGCTCTACGAGGGATTCGGCATTCCCGTGCTTGAGGCGATGCAGTACGGCTGTCCGGTCGTATGCTCGAACGCCTCGTCCTTACCGGAGGTTGCCGGTGACGCCGCGCTCATGTTCGATCCGAATAGTGCGGAATCCGCGGCCGAAGCGCTGCACCGTATGCTCAACGAACCGTCACTCCGCGCTCAATACATCGAGCGAGGGTACCAGAACGTGAAACGATTTTCCTGGGAAAAGACCGCGCGCGAGTTCGCCGCAGCAATAACAAAATAACCGGTACTCTCTTACCCCGCAATATAGTTGTATAGTTACCGTTCCACGAAAACCCTACCTAAAACAATCTAGGAATTTTTTTCGTGCTGCGTACGATCTCGAACCTGCTCAATGACGAGCAGCACCACGGTGAGTGTCAGCAGATAATACGCATATACCGCGAATCGTTCTGCGATTGGTTCTTGTTTGTATACCAATAAGAAGGGGCAGGCGCTCAGACTCACCAACGCGCACGCGGCAATGATCCTCGAACTCCACTTATTTACGACGAAGATGAAGAACAGGGCGAAAAATATCGTGACGGAGAAACCAAATCCCCAGAACAAAAGGATGCACAGTAGAACCAGTACGATGGACAGGTTCCGCCCCCTGATATGATGCCGACCGACCTGCACGCCGGAGATCTTGAACTT
>CAINXF010000155.1 GCA_903854795.1 Candidatus Kerfeldbacteria bacterium | reverse complement strand
TAAAAAACCTTACCGCCCGGACGCGTGGTGGCCCAGTGGTTTATGTTGATAATGAAAATACTTGTTCATAGCTTTTATTTTCATTATTATTGTAGCACTTTTTCAGCACTTACGCAAGTCCGAGGTTACCGTTTTTTTCTGAACGGTTTTGGCATCGACTGTGCTTTCGCGTGTTTCTTTTTCGTACGTGGTGCATCGCGTCGTTTCTCTAGTTCGGTGATCTGGTCACGCAAGAGCGCGGCCTTCTCGAATTCGAGGTTACTACTCGCAAGTTCCATCTGTGCGGTGAGCTCCTTCAGGACGTGGCCGATCTCGGTACGGGGAACATCGTCCGTCGGTAGTTTTGGCACTTGTTCCTCGGTGAGCTTCATGCCGGAGAGCCGATTGTCGCGGATTGCTTTCAGTATCGTTTGTGGCGTGATGTGGTGGGTGCGGTTATAGGCCGCCTGGATGGTTCGCCTACGCTCGACCTCGGCGATCGCGCGTTCCATCGAGCCGGTCATCCGGTCGGCATACATGACGACATGACCGTCGACGTGGCGTGCGGCGCGGCCCATGGTCTGGATGAGCGCGGTCTGCGAGCGGAGGTATCCTTCCTTGTCGGCATCGAGGATCGCGACGAGCGACACCTCAGGAAGATCGAGCCCTTCGCGGAGTAAGTTGATGCCTATGACGACATCATAGATCCCGAGCCGGAGGTCGCGGAGTATCTCGAGCCGCTCCATCGTGTCGACGTCGGCGTGGAGGTATTGGACCTTCATCCCGAGCTCCTTGAGGTAGTCCGCGAGATCTTCCGACATGCGCTTCGTGAGCGTGGTGACGAGCGCGCGCTGCTTTTTCTTCACGCGTTCCTTGATGATCGCGATCAGGTCATCGACCTGTCCTTTCGTCGGTTTGACCTCGATGGTCGGATCGAGAAGCCCGGTCGGTCGGATGAGCTGCTCGACGACTTGGGACGATTCCTTTATCTCAAGTTCGGTCGGTGTCGCCGAGACGAAGACCCTCTGGCCGATCTTTCCCCGGAATTCGTCGATCCGGAGCGGCCGGTTGTCGAGGGCCGAGGGAAGCCGGAAGCCATAGTCGACGAGCACTTGTTTGCGAGAGCGATCACCCTCGTACATTCCTTTGATCTGCGGCAGGGTCATATGTGATTCGTCGATGAACAACAGGAAATCCTTCGGGAAGTAGTCGATGAGCGTCGATGACGGTTGGCCCGCCTCGCGGAAGTCGAAAAACCGCGAGTAGTTCTCGATGCCGTTGCAGTACCCGACCGATTCCAACATCTCGAGGTCAAAGTTCGTGCGCTGCGCGAGTCGCTGCGCCTCGAGGTTCTTCCCGATGGAATTGAGGAACGCGACGCGGTCCGTGAGTTCGCGGCGGATCGTCTCGATGACCTCCGGTAGTCGCGATTCCGGTGTGACGAAGTGTTTGCCGGGGAATATCTCGATGCGTTCGATCGGCGCGTCCTCGGTCCCGGTCACCGGATCGAAGGGCGCGATGCGTTCGATG
Source organism: Candidatus Kerfeldbacteria bacterium (assembly GCA_903854795.1). Classification (GTDB taxonomy): domain Bacteria; phylum Patescibacteriota; class Patescibacteriia; order SBBC01; family SBBC01; genus CAINXF01. The sequence continues at coordinate 482 of CAINXF010000155.1, read as the reverse complement.
TCGTCGCCGTTGAACGAAATTCTCAAGCCGCATTCTTCATATGCGGGGAACAAGTCGACCGTGTCACCACGGACGCGGTACATGCCCCGGACGAATTCGATGTCGTTGCGGAGGTAAAGGAGTGCGTTGAGCTTCGTGAGGAAGGATCGTCGGTTGAAGCGCTGGCCGACCGTGATCTCGAACGAAGCCTTTTTATACTCGACAGGATTGCCGAGGCCGTAGATACACGATACCGATGCGACGATCAGTACGTCGCGGCGGGTGAGCAGATCGCGGGTCGCTGCGTTGCGAAGGCGATCGATCTCCTCGTTAATGTCGGTTTCCTTCTCGATGTAGGTATCAGTGCGGGGAATGTACGCTTCCGGTTGGTAGTAGTCGTAGTAGGAAACGAAGTAGTGTACCGCGTTGTTTGGGAAGAACTCGCGGAACTCACTGGCGAGTTGCGCGGCCAGCGTCTTGTTGTGGCTAATGATGAGCGTTGG
>CAINXF010000154.1 GCA_903854795.1 Candidatus Kerfeldbacteria bacterium | reverse complement strand
CCAGACGCTCGTCGCCACCATCACGCGGCTCCTCGCCGCACCCACCGCCTGACGAAGGAGGAACACTGATGAACCTGAAACGCATCCTCTGCCTGACGGCCAGCGTGCCGTACCGCGCGTACGTCGCTGACCTTGCCGCAAGCTTCGGCGGCTCGTTCACCGTCACCGACTCCTGCGACAGTGGCCTCCGGACGATCAAGGAATCCGGTCCGTTCGACCTCGTCGTGATCGACGACAACCTGCCCGACGCCGGTCCGCTCGAGGTGACGATGCTCGTCCACAACATCGTCGGTGAGGTGCCGATCGTCTTCATGGCGGACGGCATCACGGACGAGCTCCGATGGGAGCTTAGCGGTATGCCGAAGATCGGCTTCATCGCACCGACCATGTCCGTCGAAGAGGCCGTCACGGTCGTCATGCAGACCTGCTCCGGCTCGCCGTCCGCTCGTGGTTGAACCAATACAAAACATCGCTCGTTGTGCCCCAGACAATATTCGACCGTCTGGGGCACTTCGTTTTTATACCAAAGAGCGTCGCGCTCTTGCGCGACGCTCTACCATCCTCATCCCCTCCTAAATTTAGGAGGGGTGTCGCTCGCATGAGCGAGCGGCAGAATGGTGTTACATCATATCCATTCCGCCAGGCATTCCACCGGGCATCCCGCCTGGCGCCTTCTCGTCCTTCGTCGGCTTGTCCGTCACGGCCGCTTCGGTAGTGAGGAGCATGGCCGCAATCGAGACGGCGTTCTGCAATGCCGAGCGCGTAACCTTCGTCGGGTCGACGATACCGGCCGCGATCAGGTCCTCGAACGTGTCGGTGTCGGCATTGTAGCCGTGGCTGCCCTTCAGCTTCTTCACCTCTTCGACGATGACCGCACCTTCCTTACCGGCGTTCGCCGCGATCTGCCGTAGCGGCGCTTCGAGCGACTTGCGCAGGATGCCGAGTGCGAGCCTCTCGTCCTCGTTCGCCGGTTTCACGGCGTCGAGCGCGTCCATCGTGCGGAGCAATGCCACGCCGCCGCCAGGGACGATACCTTCCTCGATGGCCGCTTTCGTCGCGAGGACCGCGTCCTCGATGCGATGTTTCTTCTCCTTCAGTTCCGTTTCGGTCGCGGCACCGACCTTCAAGACTGCGACACCGCCAGTCAACTTCGCGAGACGCTCCTGGAGCTTCTCTTTATCAAACTCAGACTTCGTCGTCTTGAGCTCGTTGCGGATCTCCGAGATACGCGATGCAACGGCCGACTTCTCGCCTTTGCCTTCGACGATCGTCGTATTGTCCTTCGTCGAGATGACCTTACGTGCCTGACCGAGGTCTTCCGGCTTTGTGTCCTCGAGTTTCTTGCCAAGGTCTTCCGAAATGACGGTCGCACCAGTGACGGTAGCAATATCCTTCAAAATTTCCTTGCGGCGGTCACCGAACGCGGGCGCCTTCACCGCGAGCACGCTGAACGTGCCGCGGAGCTTGTTCACCACGAACATCGCGAGTGCTTCACCCTCGACTTCGTCCGCGATGATGACGAGCTCCTTCTTACCTTCGCGCGCGAGTGCTTCCAATAACGGAAGGACATCGGACACGGCCGAGATCTTCTTGTCCGTCACGAGGATTGGCACGTTCTGATACACCGCTTCCATGCGGTCTGTGTTCGTGATCATGTACTGCGAGACGAGTCCCTTGTCGAATTGGAGGCCTTCGACGACCTCGTGCTCGAGGCCGAACGTCTGCGATTCCTCGACCGTCACAACCGCGTCACCTTTGTTCTCGAAACGGTCCATGACCATGGCGATCGCCTTACCGACTTCCGGGTCCTGCGCCGAGATCGACGCGACTTGCGCGATCTCCTCGGTCGTCTTCACGGGCTT
>CAINXF010000153.1 GCA_903854795.1 Candidatus Kerfeldbacteria bacterium | reverse complement strand
CGCCGAGCTCTTTCGCGCGCAGAAGCGCTGCTTCGACCGCAAGGTATTCAGCTTGATTGTTCGTCATGCGCTCACCGACGAATTTCCCGAACGAATCAACTGTAACGCCGTGTTCTTCGATGACGACACCGATCGCGGTCGGCCCGGGGTTGTTCCGCGATCCCCCATCAGTGTGAATGACGAATGTTCGTGCCATGTGGTCTCCTATGATCGTGATGAATCGTTCGAACTATGGTCGAGGTCCGTCAACTTGAGCTCGATCTCGCGGTTGCCGTTCCATTCGTTTACCCCGACCTCGAATACCAGATCCACGCTGTCGCCCGGCTTAAGTTTCTCGACCCACGTACCGAAACGAAACCCGATCGTCTTCCTGACCTCGGAGGTCGCGTGGCTCACGTGGAGACGGAGGTGCTTGCCGTCCTTGCCGACGGTGTCGACCGCGACCACGCGCACGCCACGCGCGAGGAACCGTGGCCGTGCCGCATCCATGCCGAACGGCGCAAGCCGCTGGACATCCTCGACGAGCTTCCAATTGATGTCGTCGAGCACCACCTCGGCATCGACGTCGATCGTCGGTGTGACATCGGTATCCGCTAACTTCTTTTTCGCAATCTCGGCGAGGCGAGTCCCGAGTTCCTTCGGATCTACGCCATCCTTCATGGAAAGGCCGCATGCCTGCGGGTGACCACCGAACCGGTCAAGGAGATCCGCAACTTCCTTCAATGCCGCGGTGATATCGAACGCATCGATCGAACGTCCTGATCCGACGTATTGGCCGTGTGCCCTCGTCAACACGAGCGCCGGACGATTGAAACGCTCGGTCAACTTCGACGCCACTAACCCAATGACGCCTGCGGACCATTCGGTGCCGACGGCGCACAGTAACGCCTCTTGAGGTGAATCGCCGACCTGCTGCAACGCCTCTTGGAAGATCGACTCGGTGACGCGTTGGCGCTCGGTATTGTTCTGGGAGAGTTCGGCCGCCAGCTTCGTAGCCTCGTCACGATCGTTCGTCGTGAGCAGTTTGAACGCCGTCGATGCGTGGTTCATGCGACCCGCCGCATTGAGGCGAGGTCCGAGCTGGAACCCGACGACCTCCTCATTAACCTCCTCGAGCGTACTCCGCATGCCCGCGAACAGCTCACGAATACCGAGACGACGTCCTTTCTTCATCACTGAAAATCCGAACGATGCCAAGACGCGGTTCTCGCCGAGCATGGGCACCATGTCAGTGACGGTCGCGATGGCGACGAGATCGAGCAACCATTTTTCCCAACCGACCGGCAACACTGGTATGCCGAACATGGCGCCATACGAGGTGTGCTTCAATAATGCACACGCAACTTTATACGAGACGCCGGTGCCACAGAGATGCTTTTCTGGATACGTCTCGCGGTGCAACTCAGGATTAATGAGCGCAACCGTGGACGGCATCACCGTCGGCTCATCGTGATGATCGGTCACGATGACGTCAATACCGAGCTCGCGCGCACGTGCGATTTCTGGCGCGTTGGTCGTTCCACAGTCGACCGTCACGATCAACGTCGTGCCATTATGATGAATCTCGTCGACCGCGGCCATATTGAGGCCGTACCCTTCGGTCTCACGGAACGGGATGTACACGTCGACGGTCCCACCGAGCGCAGTCAGCGTCTCGATAAGCACCGCCGAAGCGCATACACCATCAGCATCGTAGTCGCCATACACGACGATCCGCTCCTTCGCCTTGATTGCCTTCGCAATACGCTCAACCGCTGTCTGCATCTCGCGGAACAAGAACGGATCGTGTACGTCGCGGGCGTAGTCGGGTTCGAGGAACGCGTCAATCGCCTGCTGTTCTGAAATTCCGCGCGCGAATAGTAGCTGCAGGAGAATTGGGTCCATTTCGGGAAATTTTTCGAGTAGCGCTCCCGGGACCTTCGGCCTGATCTTCCACTTATGATTCATACTGTATTGCGTTGGTCTATCGATTCAAAAATCAATTCTGTACGTCATGTTCAGTATAGCGGTACGACGGATGCGCCGCAATCATCAATACTACATGCCAAACGCCGCGAACAGCGTGTGGGCGACGCCATGGATCACACCGCTGAAATGGACACCGAGAAATGCCAACAACAAATAATACGGCAACCGACCTATGAAGAACCCAAGCGACAACTTCCAGGCCGGATAGTCTTCGAACCCGCTCACGATGCTCATGAGCTGGTCCGGCAACGGTAATAACGCGAATATGAGCACACAGACGAACATCTTACGGTTGAGCGCTGCGAGCAGTTTTTGCATCCATCCATGCGAGAGCCAGCGTTTGACCGTCGAAAGGTCGCTCACCTCCCGCGTGACCGCGTACAACGGTAGCGTGCCAAGGCTTGATCCCACCGATGCGGCAAGCACGACGAGCAAAGGGTTGATCGATGCAGCAACGACCGGAATGAGAAACGCGAGTCGCAACGGGAATATCGGCACGATCGGAAGAATGAACCCGACGAGCATGACGAGCCCGAGTTCTATCACAGCGGAATGCATACCGTGAGCGTCGTTCCGTCCGCCGGTGCTAGAGGAACTTCAAGAAGCTCCGACCGGTCATCTCCGGCGGTATCGGCAGTCCTTCGAGCTCGAGGAGTGTGGGTGCGATGTCGGCGAGCATACCACTCGATGTCACTGTACTCAGGTCCGCCGTCTCACGGCCGCGACCTTCCCAATCCTTTCCGACGAGGACGAACGGTACCGGGTTCGACGTGTGCTCCTTGTTGATGAAACCGGTGGTCAGTTGCAGTTTTTCCTCGGCATTGCCGTGATCCGCCGTCACGGCGAGCACGCCGCCTGCTGTGAGCACCGCTGATGAGATGCGTCCAAGCTGCTCATCGATCGTCTCGACGGCTTTGATCGTCGCCATGATATTCCCCGTGTGACCGACCATGTCGGCATTCGCGAAGTTCATGATGATGAACCCGTAGGTCCCCGCGGCGATCTCCTTCACGACGCGATCGGCCACTTCGCGCGCGCTCATGTCAGGTTTTTGGTCATAACTCGAAACGGACGGCGACGGCACGAGCGCCCTCGTTTCCCCTTCGAACGGCTCTTCCCTGCCACCATTGAAGAAGAACGTAACGTGCGCGTACTTTTCCGTCTCGGCCGCGTGCAGTTGTTTTTCGCCGACGTCGCTCAACACCTTCGCGAGCGGTACCGACACAATCTCGGGAGGGAAGGCCACCACCACTGGTAGGTTCTGTTCGTATTCCGTCATCGTCACGAAATCCAGATTCTTGAGCTCCGAGCGTTCGAACTTCGTGAAGCTCGGCAGCACGAACGCTTTCGTGAGCTCGCGAGCTCGGTCGGACCGAAAGTTGAAGTAGATCACGCTGTCGCCGTCCTTCACCACACCGCGTGGTTTTCCGTCCGCGGTCGTGATGACCGTCGGGACGAATTCCTCATCGTACACGCCGCGTGCATACGACGCACGTATCGCACCCAACGGATCGTTGAACGATTCGTCGGATACGCCTTGTGCGATCGCGCTGTACGCCTTCTGGATGCGGTCCCAATGGTTATCGCGGTCCATCGCCCAGAACCGTCCGGCGATCGACGCGATCTGCCCCACCTTCACTTCTTTCAGTTTCGCCTCGAGTTTCACGACGAACGCTTCGCCACTGTTGTGCGGCGTATCGCGTCCGTCGAGGATGACGTGGAGGAACACATTATGCAAACCTTCTTTGACGGCCATCTCGATCAACGCGTACGAATGCTCGTTGAAGCTATGGATGCCCCCCGAACTCATCAATCCCATGATGTGGAGACTGCCGTTCGTATCGCGAACGTGCGCGATGGCGTCCTTGAACGCCTGTTTCTCGAAGAAACTTCCGTCGAGGATGGCACGATTGATACGCGGCAAATCGCGATAGATGATCTTACCCGCGCCGATGTTCGTGTGTCCGACCTCGGAGTTGCCCATCTCACCCCACGGTAACCCGACTGATTCTCCGGATGCTTGCAACGTGACGGTCGGATACGTCGTGACGAGCTTGTCCCAGTTGGGCGTCTTCGCGAGCATGATCGCGTTACCGCGGTTCTTCGGAGCGACCCCCCAGCCATCGAGCACGGCGAGCACGAGCGGACGGTACTTAAGCGGCATGATGGTGCGTGATAAGGGTTAGGCCGGTCATGACGACTGGCTTCTGTATGCCGAGGATATCGAGGATCGTCGGACTTACATCAGCGAGACGACCGTTGTGGCGTAACACGATCGGCAGACGCTTCGAAGTGACCACGATGAACGGCACGGGATTGGTCGAGTGTTCGGTCTCGACGCTCTTGCCATCATCGGCGAGCATCGATTCGGCGTTACCATGATCGGATGTGATGACCATGACGCCATGACGCGCCAACACCGCATCCCTGATGCGACCGACGCACGCATCAACGATCTCGACTGCCTTGATCGTCGCAGCGAGATTGCCCGTATGCCCGACCATGTCGGGGTTCGCGAAGTTGAGTACGATGATATCATGCTTCCTTGATCTCAGGTCCGCGACAATCGTCGACGTGATCTTTGCCGCGCTCATCGCCGGTGCCTCGTCATACGACATGACATCAGGTGAAGGCACTAATGTTCGATCCTCGCCACCGATCGGGCGGTTATACCCGCCGTTCAAGAAAAAGGTGATGTGTGCATACTTCTCCGTCTCGGCGATGTAAAGCTGCGAGAAATGTCGCAACATCATCGGCAGCGTGTTGTAGATGTCGACCGACGGGAACGCCGTATAGATGTTGCCAAGGTCGGGCCCGAAATCGGTCATAGCTACGAACACGAGGTTCTTGAGGACCTTCTTACGGCGGAACGCACCTTTATTCAAGGCATTAAAATCTTCCTGCACGAAGGCTTTGGTCAGTTCGCGG
>CAINXF010000152.1 GCA_903854795.1 Candidatus Kerfeldbacteria bacterium | reverse complement strand
CCGAGGTAGTTCGCGCCGCGCGTGCGTGCCGACGACACCTGGAACCAGGCGGCACCGAGCAACGCCGCGAGGATGCTCATCGAGGGCCCGATGCCGAGCTTCAGCACGGCATACGGGTAGCTGAGCGCGAGGACGGTCGAGACCAGGAAGGCGCCGATGAGCGACTGCCAGGTGATCTCCCGCGCTGCGGCAGCATGGGGCACTGCGAGAGGAGGACTCACGAGAATCCCTTTCCTTGGACCGGGTGAACGATGGTGAAACAAGGGCGTTTCACCGGGAAAAAGACAGCACATCGAGTTGGGAAACGAACTGCTTGTTCGGGCAGTACTCTACAGAATATGGTATGGCTTCGTCAACTGCGAAAACCCCGCGCTACCGCAGTCGATGCGCGCGCAACGCGGTCCTGTGTTCGTGATATGTCGGGACGACGCCCGCCACGAGACACCAGAACGCCTGCGAGTGGTTGAACTCCCTGAGATGACAGAGCTCGTGGGCTACCAGGTAGTCCTGTACGGGCGGCGGCAGGAAGATCAGGCGGTAGTTGAAGCTAAGGTCGCCCCTGCGCGAACAGCTTCCCCATCGTGTCTTCTGGTTTCGTATCGAAATCGAGCGATAACGAACGCCAAGCACATCGCATAATCGGTCGGCGATCTCCGTCACGGCTTGGAGGGCGCGCGCCCTGAACACCTTGTAATCGACACGTGAATGGCGAATGATAGGCGTATGCGCCGTCCTTGCACGCATCACTTCGAGCTTCCGCGTGAGCCACTGTGCGTGCGACGCAACGAACCGTTCGGCAACGCGGAACGGCACGCCCAACGGCAGCGTGACCACAACGTCACCACCCTCGCGGACCGTAAGATTGACCCTCCGTGCCCGACGGCTCGTGCGCACCTCGTACTCGATGCGTGCGCCACGATGTTCGATCACGCCGGTCACACAGCGCGTCGTTGCCGCAGGTCGGCCTTGATCAACCGCGCGAGTTCGGGAAATCGCGTCACCATGAAATGGCCGTGCTTGCCGGAATATATGAAAAATTTCGCATGCGTCAGGTGTTTCGCGTACTGCATCGCGTGGTACGGCGGCACGACCTTGTCATCGACCGAGAAATGCAGCGACAGGTTCGGCGCGTTCTTCTCGAGAAGCGAGAGGTCCTTCTTCAGTACGAACCCGCCGTACAGTTCGTCCTCGGGGATCGAGTGCGTGTCGTCGAACGGCGGCGCCACGAGGTACACGGCGCGAAGCTTCTTCGGGAACCGATGCTCGGAAAGGTACTTCGCGAGGAACACGCCGCCGAGCGAGACGCCGAGCAGCATCGCGTTCGGCTTGAGCAACGGGATGTACCGTTCGAACGCGATCTTCCAATCGCAGTACGACGCGTTGTCCTGCAATGGCATGCGTGGTCGTATGATCTGGCACTGCCTACCGAGCATTTCGTTCAAATACTCCGTCCCCCATCGTGGTGCATTTTCGAGCGTGACCGGACGGGTTTTCAAAAACTTCAGATACGCCTTCTCACTGTTGAAGGTCATGCCGCCATGGATGAAGAGGAGTTGCTGTTTCATGGACACAGTATACTACGTTTTCCGCGTCGCACGAACATGCAAGAACGGCTGAGCATACGACCATCCATCGGCGACCAACTGCTCACGTTCGGCTTTTTTAAGTT
>CAINXF010000151.1 GCA_903854795.1 Candidatus Kerfeldbacteria bacterium | reverse complement strand
GACATGAGTGTTACATCCAGGGCGGCGGCGACTAGCCGGATCTTCTTGTTCGCCTCGGCGCGTTTCGCGAACGACGGCACGACGACCTCGAGCTCGGCGTGGTAACCCCAGGTCTTACTATACTTCACCGCGATCTCGACGCCCTTATAGACGAAGTTCTCGCGGCGGACGAGGTCGTGGTAGCGTTTCGTCTTCGGGATCGAGCGAACGAACTCGTTCGCTTTGTCGATGTCCTTCGGTGCGATCGGAATTTCTATCTCATCGAAGCTGCTCGCGCGTTCGATCCGGTTCTTCTTAAGGACCAACTTCGCGGTCTTGTGCGAAAGGTTGTTCACGACCTTATAGAGCACCTTCGGCGCGACGTAGAAGTAGACGTCCTTGTCGTCTTTCCCGAGCGACCGCGCGTGCGTACGTAAAAAGCGCAGGAGGCGAGCGTGCGTTGCCTTATTGAACCTCGCGCGGTATTCGATCTCGATGGTGCGGCTCATGAGGAAAGTATACACCGAGTTGGAGATCCTGAAACAAGTTCAGTGTGACAGAGGAGGGCAGACCCCGAAACAGCTGGCCGAGCCCTATTGGAGATGCCGAAACAAGTTCGGCATGACAGCCGTTGTTGTATGTCACCCCGAACTCGTTTCGGGGTCTCCAAGCAACACTAGTGATTGCTCACACGCTTGTTTCGGCATCTCCACTTGCGAACAAGTCCTCTGCAAGATCGACCATGTGCGGATTCATAGAACGGATAAGATCCATCTTCCACGACCGATGCCATCGCTTTAACTGTTTCTCCAGTGCGATGGCGACCGCGATGTCGTCACACTCCTCAAAATACAACTGGTGCTTCAGATGGTATTTTTTGCTGAAACCAGTGAACACACCACGACGGTGTTCGTCCATCCGGCGCATAATGTCGTTCGTCACGCCGATGTACAGCGTCGAATGACATTTATTCGAGATGACATAAATGTTGTACGAATAATGACGCATATGCGTGCGCCACCGTTCTTACTGAAATCCTGAGACAAGTTCAGGATGACGTGCAAATATCGTTTTGTCAGCCTGATCAGATCACTGACGGAGGCGGCAACCCTTGTGGGGAAACGTTCTTGTGCCGGTGACGTAACTTTATCCAAAGAAAAATTGCGGCGAAGACGATGACGGCGAGACCCAAGTTAATCAGAATATTGTATACGAGCGGTTGTAGGTCTGTGCAGGGACCCGAAAGACTTTCTTGGCCGGGTGGAGGAAATGGCCCTTGATAACAAAGGCTGATTGGAAAACCTAGATTCTGCAAGAGGAATCCTTTTCCCTCCGGGTTCTTGAATACCGCAATTCCTAAGTTCGATAACCAGGCATCCGCCCCGATCGCGAGCGGCCAGTAGATGAGGGATGTCTTGAGGTAGTTGTTCATATGCATATAATTACTCCTTCCTTGGTTCCTTCGACATGCCGCGGGCGAGCACACGGTTCATGAGACCGCTGTCCGCATCAGTCAGATCTGCGAGCGCAATAAACACCTTTCCGAACGTCGGCATACGGCCATCATGCGCCGCCAGGGCGACAGCCATGGCGCGGTGGTGGCCTTCGACCAGCACAATCTTCCCGTCGGGACGGCGCAGTCCGATGAACTCGGTCTCCAGTGGAAACATCTGCTGCAGTCGCTGAATGGTGTCGTTCGCCATAAACTCCGCTGCGTCCTTCGAATTGTTGGCGAGGTCGGCGAACGTACCGATATTCGGCACAGGGAACCGCTTCTGCCAGCCGGAGTACGGCCCGACGAGCATCGCCGGGATCTCGGCCATCGGGTCGGTCAATTCATAGACAGTCCACGCGCGCTTGTCGAGCTGCATTTGCGAAACAGAAAACTGCCGCCAGGATTCCCAATCCGGCCAACCCTTGATCTCGGTGGCGGTCTTTATCCACGCCGGATTGCTTGCTTCGCGGCTACGCCACACGGCGAATATATCGGGCCATGTGGTAGCATTGAGCTGCTTCATACTACGAGTATACACCCATACGGACGCCGATTCACGCACAGACATCACCCCCTGCGGAATTCCACAGAGGGTGCTGTCCTTTGACGACGGGAGGGACGTATCCTACTCGCTGATGGCGATGCTGAGGATCGTCAGATCCACGTTCCGATCACCGATCGTCCCCCGGATGCTCTGCTGCACCCTGCGGCCGATCATCAGACGGGCGAGCGGGGTGTCGTAGGCGATGCGGCCGATCTTCGGGTCCGACTCGCCATGGCCGACGATGCTCCACGTCTGTTCCTCCGGAGATTTCATGGGCGTCCGGCGCCGGGGGTCCGACGAAGGAAGCTCACGGACAAGGATGCAAACGGTCGTACCCATGATGATCCGCTCGGCCGAGGTGGCGGGCGGGGCGATCATGACGCTGTCGAGCAGCTGGTGCGCTTCGGAGAGACGGCTGTCGGCGTTACGGATCCTGATGGTCAACTGCTCGTAGGCAAAGTTGTCATGGAAAACGTTACCGGGCAGGTCAGCCGCGCTCGCGACCTTCGCCTGGAGGTCGCGCAGCTCGGCTTCCAGCGTCGCGATGCGCTGCTGGAGCTCTTCGTGCCCTCGCGGGGTGCAGTAGAAGGTACCGCTCATTGTGGAGCGCCTTTCGTGTGCGTACGCTTCCACCATTCCGCGGAAAGCGTTAGGTCGAGATCGATGCTTCGGTGGTCGGGATGTCAAGGACGATGGTACCCTGCAATGGTTTCACGTGTTTGTCAAGAACGGATCAGCGTAAGACCCGTATGTGTCCTACGCTCGGTTTTGGCGACCGTGTGTTACCGTGCCATCTTCACGAGCGTCCTCTTCGACGTGATCGCGGCGCGTAACGGTTCGACCTCGAAGATCATCGGAAGGTCCTGGTTCTTGAACAGTCCGATGAACGGCATGAGGCGCTTGTCTGCGGTCGATACCGCGCCGTGCGGACCGCCGAGGCCGCTCATGTGCAGATTGCGTACATATTTCTTGTTGCGTTGGACGTAATTCCACTGGTCCTCGTTGAGCGCGCCGCCCTTCATCGAGAAGTTCTTCCGGACGTCCCACGTGAGGAATAGCTTTTTGCTGCGAAGATATTTTTCCAATATCATCCGGTAGTCCGTGTTGAAGTTGTCCGTGTTCTCGATGCCGATGACCAGTTGCGACGAAGCGAGCGTACTCATGAACCGCATGCTCTCGTCGAACAGTTTCTTGTAGAACGCACGATACAGGTCGTCGTTCTTGATCTTCTTGCCGTCCGCGTCGTGGTAGCCGACGACGAAGCCCGGATGCACAGTCATGCACCGTGCGCCGATCAGCGTGCTGAACCGCGCGACCTTCTTGATGAACTTCTTGGTAGCTTCTCGCATTACCGGATCTGAAAACAACAACGACACCTCGAACGGCGCGTGCGTCTGGAGTGTGACACCGCGCTGCGTGGCGTACGATCGAATTTTCTTGAGCGCGGCAGGGGAATAGCGGTCGACCAAAAACTGCGGCGAGGCAAGATGGATCTCCAGCACCTCGAAACCGTTGTGTGCGGCCTCGTCGATCGCAGTACGAAGGTCCTTCTGGAAAATGGCGCGGTAGCCGTAGTGGAACATAGACGCTCGAATGGTCATTATCCGCAAAGTCGGGGCGCCGAGACTCGAACTCGGGACCTCCTGGTCCCAAACCAGGCGCGCTACCAACTGCGCCACGCCCCGACACTGCGGAAAACAGATCGTGTTGTTAATGAGACCGGCATGTCGCGACATCCCGACGTAGCGACTGTAGCAAATACGCGCGATAAATTCAATCGGCGCCCGAATTTCGGACGCCGATTCGTTGATTCGTGGTGCGTGCTGTTATGGTGCTACGAAGGTAGCGTCCTGCGTCGGTGTACACAGCGCGTCTGTCGTACAAGCCCGTATTGCGTAATGGTATGTCACGCCGGAGGTTGGCAGGGTGATCATAATTGTGTGAGAGGTTGTAAATACGTAATCGCTCACATGTGTGCCGTAATCAGTCGTCAGACCGTAGTTCACAATACCGTCAGATGCAATTGCGGCGGTCCAAGACACCGTGGCGTAGTGTCCATAAACCTTAACTATTACGTTCGAAAGTGCTTGTGTGACCGTCGCCGCCGCGGGTGTGGTAAAGGTAAGATCCGTTGAGGTCGTGCATTTCGCGTTCGGTCCGGTCGAGCATCCACGGATTGCGTAATGGTAGACCGTTCCCGGAAGGACGGAGAACGTAATTGCATGACTCTTTGCGAAGAAGAAGTCGCTTTGATGGGACCCGTAGGTACTCGTCACGCCCCAATTGATGATGCCGTCGGCCGACAGATCGGTCGTCCAACTCACGGTCGCCGTTCCTAATGCGTCCGGAGTGCCGACGTCGGTTGCGAATGAAACACCGATATCGGAGATAACAGGCTTCGTAATATCTTTGAGCCGGTTCCACCGGTCGAGCTGGTCCGCCGTCGCGGCACCGGGTCCGAGCGGATTCGTCTTCTGCGCGACTTCGACGCCATCCTTGACGCCGTCACCATCGGTATCGGTCAACAACGGATTCGTCTGGTAGGCGAGATATTCGTCGCCATCCTTGATGCCATCCTTGTCCGTATCGGCAACCGTGGGGTCGGTGCCGATCTCAAGTTCAAGCCGTCGAATCAATCCGTCCTTGTCCTCGTCGCTCGACTGATTTTTGAGCACGGCCTCGACGTTGGAGGAGTCTGGCCAGTTCTTAGGAAACACATACACCGTAAACTGGATGTCATCGCGATCGCCCTTGAAGTAGCCGTCGTCGCAGGAATACTGCGCGGCATAGACATCGCGCTGGCCGAAGGATTTGTAGTAATCAATGTCACACTCGCCCGGATCGGTCGTGAGTTTCTGAATGATCGTCTGATCTTCGGGGTCGACGTTGCGCAACGTGAAAGTAAGGGGGACCGCAGAGTCGAACGTGCCGAGAGCCTGCGGGACAAAGTTCCCGGTGATGAACGCGTCTGAATTGGTACAGTCGCCACTGTAGACACCGAACTTCTGTTCCGCCGCCGCATCGGGTGTGTAGGAAAGGTAGTCCGCCGCCGCCGAACACAACCAGTTCACCATGCCGTACATCGGACCATGCGGTGCGTCAGCAAGGAACTGGTCCTTCGTGATACGCACTGGCGTGATCGTTCCGCTCTCGCCGGCTTGGGGTTTTGAGCTATCGTGCGTATAGAGGATGAGCGGTTGCTGCGTACTTGCAAGTTCTTTTTTTGTCTTAAGACTTCCGTCAGAAAGGTACTGAAAGTAACTCGGGATCGACTTCTGTTTCTGTGCGGTCTGCCGCCGTTTCTTCATCGCAATATCGATCTTCATCTTGTTCTTCGTCGCCGTCGCACTGACCTTGATCGTCTTCGAGGTCGATGAGAACGCCTTAAAGGTCATGGCAGAGACGCTTCCAGTACCACCGATTCCGAATAACAACATGCCCGCAATAATCGTTAGTGCGGTACGGCATACTGATTTCCGAATGATCATATGGTTGTTATTTAATGTCATGCGACCGACAGACGAATACAGTATACTGCACCGCCGTCATGCGTGCTACTGGCTGTTCCACACCGGTGCGGAAAATCGAAAACGGCCCGTGAGGGCCATTTCCGGTCGAATATCTCTGGTGCCTGGGGTCAGAATCGAACTGACAGAGTTTATCCCGAACACGATTCGGGACCAGCCTCTTCAGGGCGGAGTTTATCCCGCATTTATCTGGTGCCTGGGGTCAGAATCGAACTGACGACGCCAGCCTCTTCAGGGCTGCGCTCTACCACTGAGCTACCCAGGCAGGCACCATATAAATGCGGGACTCTACCGTTTATATTATGATATTGCGCTCTTCCGGTGCGCTCCGGCCTCCCTTCGGGAGACATGTCGCGCCCGTTCTCGCCGCCGCACGTGAAGCAGTTCACGTGCTGACCTTCGGCCACGGCTCGAACCCACTTTGCTACCGCGACAAGCGGAAATAAGGTATCACGATTTCGGAAGATCGACAACCCCCTCGAGATCATTTCTCAAAGATGCCGATCGTCTTCTTCACTTCCTCGGGCACGCCGAGTATGCAGTCAAAGGAATCGACGGTCGTCGCGTCCACCCATGCAGACGCATCGAACTCCGCGGGGAACGTCACGTCGCCGGGTTTCGCCCTGCACGCGAACTTCGTGCAGACGACCGGCGTGCTATCGGGTCGCCGGAACACGACGCTGTCGAGGTAGTGGAAGTCGTACACGTCCAACCCGCTCTCCTCATTTGCCTCGCGCTTCAACAGGTCTTCGATCATATGCTCCCAGTCGACCACGTCGCC
Organism: Candidatus Kerfeldbacteria bacterium; assembly: GCA_903854795.1. Classification (GTDB taxonomy): domain Bacteria; phylum Patescibacteriota; class Patescibacteriia; order SBBC01; family SBBC01; genus CAINXF01. The sequence continues at coordinate 3,282 of CAINXF010000151.1, read as the reverse complement.
GTTCATGCGCGTGGGCAGCGTGTTGACGAGGTCCTGGTGCTCGAGCTTGCCGCCGACCGGGCTCCACTTCCCGCCGTGCGCGGTCTCCGACTTCGAGCGCTGGAGCAAAAGACACTTGCCGTCGCGATATATGACGCCGGTCGCGACGAAATAAAAAAGCTTGCCGGGCTTTGCCTTATCGAGCGTGATCGGTGGGACGGGGATCATGTCCCTAGTATACTACTTTTCTTGCCACGAGAGCACCGTGTACTGGCCGGTCGTCGGGAACGACGGTGGCGGCCCGAACACGAGGTTGTTGTCGAAGTTCAAATGCCGCGTCGTGTAGCCAGTACCGTCCGTGTAGGCAAACCCGTAGCGGAGGTTCGTCGCGATCGAACCGTTGAGCGTTAGGATGTTGCGTACGATGTTGTTGTTGCAACCTGCCGGGGAGAACTGCGCAGACGATACGGGCGTCGGGTCATAGTAGTACCGACCGACTCGGCCGTTCTGCGCGATCATCGCGGCATCGATCTGCAGGTCGTTCTCGCTATAGAGACCGACGGAGATGTCGGTCTGCGCGATGAGACCGATCGCATCGGTACCGTCGTAATGAGAGTACTTCAGGTCGTTGTTCACGATGATGGTCGCCGAGTTCGAAGCAAGCAGTTCGCGCGCGGCTACGACGGTCACACGAGCGTTGCTGATCTGCCCGTCGACCCAGACATCGTCCTCGAGAAAGATGATACCGTTCGTCGGCATGGGAATTCCCATCGAACTTCGGCTGTTCCAGGTGAAGCTCGTTTCCGTGTCGATCGAGTAGGGGTTGGTGTAATTGGTGTATGAACCATGAGAGCCGCTCCGATACCCGCACTGTTTCTGCGCGGTGACCTTTGTCACGTCGAACGTACCGTTCGTGTTGAAGTGGACGTGGTAGCCCTGCTGGCCCGACGCATCGAAATGTGCGCCAGCCGCGATCGAGTCGGTCTTCATCGTCGAAAGGTTCGAGGTGATCCCTGGGAAGTTGATCGGCGCGACGCCGACCGCACGACCTGCGGCGAAGACATCCGTACGGGATTGCATGGTTGAAGGCGGCGCCTCAAGGGGGCGAAGATTATTGTTGACGCCCGAACCCGGAGGCGCGGTGACGTGCGTATGGACACCGAACTCGAGTGATTGCGTACAGGGTGCCTGCGAGCCGCAGTCCGCACCGCCCAGGCTCGGCGAACAAAGCGTTCCGTTACGACAGGTGCCATGATCCGGATCGTCGTAACTCGAGAGCGACGACGAGACGAGGTTGTGCGCAACGCCATCAAACCGAATGCCTTTGTTCGAATGGATCGGACCGAACACCTCGGTCCCTTCGCCGAACCGCATGTTATCGTTCGCGACGACGGCGTACTGACTGAACGAGGGAATACCGAGCTTCATCTCGATCGTGCGCTTGAGCGCGGGACGTCGGTCGAGCCATCCGGTCGACCGCACAGTCACGATCGTCGATCCGGAGGTCGGCGCAACGATATCGAGGCTGTACTTTCCGATCACGATGCCTGATGCGTCACGATAGTCGTGCACGTAAGGACCCGCGACTGTCGTTCCATCCTTGTAATCGTTCGCAACGTGCGCAAGATGCCATCGATAGTAGTTCGCACCCGCTTCGGCGACGTCGAGTGCATACTCACGATCGATCCGCTGACGCGAGAACGCGAGGTGTGCGATCGTGTACTGCGTCACGGCAGCGAGGATCACGACGAACACGCTCGAAAACACGATCACCATGAGGAGCGAGACGCCCCGACGGTCCGAACCACGATGCGGCGAATGTCGACGTGTCATAGGTTATCCTTGAGATTGCGTAACATGACCGAGGTCGTGAGCGTCACGGCCGATGGCGCCGCCGAAGGGTTATCGTCGACGGTCGCGGTGATCTGGACGAGCCGGACGGTCGTCGGAACGACCGGCTGCGTGAGGGCGGCCTCAGTGCCGGAATAGTTCTTGTCATAGTAATTGAATTGGAGCGATCGTACGTTCGACACGATCACGGTCGTGACGCCCGCGCCGGTGTATTGCGCCGGGGTGTTCACCGGATTGATGACGGTCTGCTGGAGGTTCGTGCCGTTCAACGAGTATTTGACCTGCTCGACCGCGCCATCGGCATCGACGTTCGCATAGAACGTGAAGCTATTCGCGCTCGCATCGACGATCGCGTACGCCCCGTTGTCCGCGGCGCGCACCTCACGCATGACGCTGATCATCGAATCGATCGCGCGACGAACCTGCTCGTTCGATTGCCCGCGTTGGACACTTTGACGGTACGAGTTCATGCCGTTGATGGCGAACTCATACGCCACGGTCATTAATATCGACGCGATCCCAATAGAAATAATGAGCTCGATCATGGTAAACCCAGCACCACGTTGTACGTTATGTATCCGTTTATAATGTGCAACCATGGTAGAGAGTTATGCTAACAACGTGGTGCTGGGTGAAGCCAGCGAGTGGCCGTCGTATCGTCATGACGGTGTCAGTTTAATTTCCGTGCGCGAGGTTCCGCTGACGGTGTATGGCGAGGAAGAAGCGGAGAAGCCGCTTGCGCTCACGTCGAGCGTATATGCCTGTGCCGTGAGGCCGGGGAAGAACGCTTGGCCAGGCGGGATGCACCCCGAGATGAACGACAGCGCGATCGACGTCACCGACGGTGTCACGCCGCGATCGGCGGAGGTGAGATAGAGGCGATAGCGAATGTACCGCTTGCCATCGAGCGTTGACGGTATATCGACGCCGCCAACGGTGAAATACGTTGCCGCCGTCCCATCGGGACCGACGTAACTCCATGTCGCGTTATCGTTGTTCGCGGCGACCTGGAGCCGCACGCTGTCCGTTCCTGCCGCGGCAGGCTGGTTCACTGGATCCCATGTCAATGTCCGATAATCGACATCGGCCGTGTTCGTATCGAACGTCGATGACGTGACAGTCGCCGATTGCGAATGTTGGAGGACCGATGCCGTGATATCGACGCTGTCGACCATTGGCGTGACCGTCTGATCGGACGTCGCAAGCGTGACCCTGAAACGGAGGTCCGAACCGACGCTGGAGAATGCGTGCAGCATGCCTGGCACCACCTGCTCGAACGTCGCACCACCGTCCGCGGACAGCTCGTAGATGATCGATTGGCCGTTCGCCGTATCCGTCGCGTTGAGTGTTGCGCTGATGATCTTGCCGTCGATCGAGTTCAGCTTCTTCGACTGTCCTATGCCGGACGATTGGTACTGTGACCCATCGTAGACGAGGTGGAGCGTCCCGGCG
>CAINXF010000150.1 GCA_903854795.1 Candidatus Kerfeldbacteria bacterium | reverse complement strand
GCCGACGATGAGAGACATGTTCGTCATAAGGCGGTGTTCGTGTTCACGCTGGTATTGGTATTGAGGTCGACATTGCTGTTCGTTGCGGCGTTCACGTTGCCGTTCTTGTTGATGTTCGTATTCTTCGTGGCGTTCGTGTTCTTGTTCGAATTCTTGTTGGTGGAGGAATTAACGTTGCTGTTCTTATTCGTGTTACCGTTGGTCGTCGTATTCACGTTCGTCGAACTGCCTGATCGTAGATAGGTCGACGTGTCGTAGGTTGTGCCGGACGCCGTCGTGAAGAAATCCTTGCCAATGGTGATGACAAAATCGGTCATGTCAGGTGTGGTGGAGATCGCGCCGTTCACGTTGGTCGTGGTCCTATAGGAGGGGACCACCTGTAGACTGTCGAGCGCCGTCGACGACACCGCGGTGATTTTCAGGTAATCTTGGAGTCCTTGGAGCGAGTATTGTTTCGAGCCGTTCGTGTAGTCGATGAGCGAGGTGGCCGCGTCGGTCGATGCGACCGCACTTGTATCGATCGTCGGTGTCGGGAATCCGAGCGACTCGAGCGATGAGGCGACGGTCTGCGCGCCTCCGGTGTGGCCCGATTCGTCGCGGATCACGATGTGCGCGGATTCGTTCGAGAAGAAGTGCTGGATGAAAAGGTCTTTTGCGTACGCCTGCACCGCTCTGAACGTGCCGTCCTTCGGTAGGAGCAAGTAGGCGCCATCGATGCCGGTGGCATCCTTGAGCAATCCGTTCGGCGCCGAGTTGTCGAGGACGGTCGTGGTGATGCTGCTTGACCCGGCATTCTGGACGAGCTTCCCGACCCGCAGTAGTTCCCAGATCTCCATATTGGTCCTCGTATGGGTGCCGAGCGACGAGAGGATCGAGCCGATCTTACCCGCGTTGAAGAGCGTACCAGCCGAGAAGAACTTGCTCTTCACCGCTTCGAGGACGAGCTGTTGGCGGCGGCTACGCGCGAAGTCCGAGCCCTCGCCGTTGTTGCCGTGGCGCGAGCGGACGTATTTGAGCGCCGTATCGCCGTTCATGTGCTGGCTGCCGGTGCTGAACTTGATGGTCTGGTAACCGTAGTTGTTCGTAGGGTATTGGTAGTCGGAGAAACTGTGCTCGACGTTGACCGTGATCCCCCCGAGGTTGTCGATGATCTCTTGGAACCCCGTGAAGTCCATGCGGGCGTAGTAGTTAATCGAGATGCCGAGCGTCTTCGCGACGATGTCGGCGGAGAGCTGTTCGCCGCCGCCGGGGTACTGCATCTCTTTGCCGTACGCGTTCGCGCTGTTGATCTTCCTGATGCCGTAGCGTGGTATGTCGACGGCGAGGTCGCGCGGGACGGATAAGAGCGCCACTTGGCCGGTCGAAGGCTTCAGGCTCGCGACGATCATCGTGTCGGTGAGGAGGGGGCCGTCGTGTCCTTCGCCGCCGATGCCGAGCAGGAGGATGTTCACGCGATCCTGCGACTCGCCCTTGAGCTGTACGTCACGGTTCAATACGAGATGGCTGAGCTGCTGGATGACCGAGACGCGATCGTTGCCATTGCCTGCCGAGTTCACCGCCGCAAGGATCTTATACCCGATGATACCGACGATGACGACGATCGCGGCGAGCAATGATCCTCCGATTTTCCACCAATACAAAGACTTCCTCCTGGGCATGGGCGCCGTTGGAACGTCGTGTATGGCTCGTTGGTGGTTCGTGTGTAAACTATTAATCGGCATGGTAGTTCGTGCCGTCTTGTGAAAGTATATGGTAGTTATGCGGTATCGTCAAATAGCTTGTGCTTCTTTGTAGTGATAGCGGAGATGCAATGAAAAAGTTATATGATTACTCGAGTCTTGCAAAAAGGGTTGAAACATGGTACAATTTCATTGATTTGTGCTAACATTAGCAATTTATTTGATCCAACTTAGTTTTTGCTTAGGACGGACCACGGGGCGTCACGAGGTAGCCGTCATGGCCGCTTAGCTCAGCTGGTTAGAGCGCTGCATTCACATTGCAGAGGTCGAAGGTTCGAATCCTTCAGCGGCCACCAGAACTTCCGTGGGATTATTTAGAGGGACTATTTATATGGTTCGAAAGAACGACAAAACGAAGGACAAGGAAAAGAGCGACAGTGCGCGTGAGAAACCTACGATCGGTCAGCTACGGCCG
>CAINXF010000149.1 GCA_903854795.1 Candidatus Kerfeldbacteria bacterium | reverse complement strand
TCGCAAATTACAACTCCGGTTTCAATCTTCCGAACCCACCATATCCACCTGCCACATTCAATGTCAATGGCGGCGGCGATCGTATCGCACTGACCTGGGATCCCAATCCGAAAGAATCTACGAACGGATTCGTGGGTTACAAGGTCTACCGAGCTACCGGACGATCCGATAGTACATACCGTCTGGTCTATCAATGTGGCGGCACGAAACCAAGCGATCCAAACATCAAGTATGATGCGACCAAGACTTATGCTTACAATGACGTGACTGCAACGCGCGGCGTTTCCTACTACTATTACATCACGTCATTTGGAGCTCCCATCGCTGCCGATCCGGTGACACGAACACCTGCCGGCTCGCTCGAGAGCAACCTTTTCTACACACTGACCTACGACCCGGCATTCCTGAAGCGGCCCGCCGGTACGTCATCGAGTCAGATTCGCATCGCTCCAAATCCATTCATCATTTCCTCGGACGCGAATGCGCTTCGGTTCCCGAACGAGCCTGACAAGATCGCTTTCTTCAACATTCCCGGGAACTGCGTCATCAGCATCTACACCGAGATTGGGGAACTCATCAAGCAAATCGTCCACACCGATGGAACGGGTGATGCGTACTGGAACTCGATTACATCAGCCAATCAGGTTATTGTAAGCGGTATCTACATCGTGGTCATCGAAAACAAAGACACTGGTGAGAAGACGATCAAGAAGCTCGTCGTCGTCCGATAATAATCACACCACTCATTTGATAGGTACATCTCATGCGTAAGAGCAGAACATTCTCTCAGTACCTCATCCTCCTCGCGATGATGGTCACTCTGATTTCAACCGTGACGAGGGCCCAGGAACGGACTGACGCCAAGCTGGCACAGACAGGCATGAAATTCCTGAGCGTCGGCATGAGTGCCCGGCAAGGGGCACTCGCTGATGCCTTCACCGCTGTCGACGGTAATTCGGCCTCCCTGTTCTACAATCCGGCAGGAATGGCCCGGTTGGAGGGTATTGCCGACGTCTCCCTGGGCTCGGTGAACTGGATCGCCGACATCAAACAATACAGTATGAGCGCCGCTCTGAAGGCCGGCGACCTCGGTGTGTTCGGGATCTCCCTCCAATATGCCGATTACGGCAACATTGATGCGACCATACTCGCCAACAATTCTCAGGGATTTCTGGATGTCGGCAGCATCAAACCGACCGCCTACGCCGTGGGTCTCGGGTATGCACGCGCATTGACCGACAAGTTCTCGGTTGGCGGCAACGTCAAATTCGTCCGACAGGATCTCGGCACCGGCATCACACAGGCATCGTATGTAGGGACGGCGGGAAGCTACACCGACGCGACAGTTGTCAGCGACAGCAAAAACGCCGTTGATGTCATCGCCTTCGACTTCGGCCTGATTTACAGAACCGGGTACAAGAGTCTGACACTTGGCATGGCCGTCAGGAACTTTGCGCGCGAAGTAAAATATCAGAAGGAGAGTTTCCAACTCCCCCTCGCCTTCAAGCTCGGCGTGTCGATGAACGTGTTCGATCTGGTGGGTTTCGATCGCGAAAAGCAGGCGCTGCTCGTAACGGTGGATGCTGAACACCCCCGGGACTTCCCAGAGCAAATGAAAGTAGGACTTGAGTACGTCTTCATGGACGTTGTGTCGGCGAGAGTCGGCTATGTCGGACCCGCGGATGAGCACTCGCTCTCGTATGGACTCGGCCTCCAGTACAAGTATTTCGCCGTCGACTACGCGTACACGCCGTTCGGAGTTTTCAATCAGGTATCACGGTTCTCGGTACGAATGTGGTACTAAGATTGGTTAATTAGTTAGTTGGTTAATTAGTTGACTATCTGCCAATTGATTATTCGCCAATTAACCAATCACCAATTAACTTTATTTCAATCGACAAACGTAAATTTACTACTGGATAATCCAATGCGTACATTCGCACTAACCACAGTTCTCCTCGTCATCGCTGTTCTAGGTCTGGTACTGGTGAGCGGCTGCGACAATCCGAAGACGGGCAGCCTCTACGATGCCAATGCCACCGGCCTGCCACAACCGACCATCAC
>CAINXF010000148.1 GCA_903854795.1 Candidatus Kerfeldbacteria bacterium | reverse complement strand
TTATTTACCACGAAGACAAAGAAAAGGGCGAAGAACACCGTGACCGAGAAACCGAACCCCCAGAACAAGAGGATGCACAGCAGGACCAATGCGATAGATAGATGCCGCCCCTTGATATGGTACCGGCCGACCTGCACACCGGAGATCTTGAACTTCACGTTCCTCGTAATCGCGTTGATGATGGACGAACCGTGCTCGTCCAATCGATAGGAAAACACCTTCGCGATCGCATCGACGATCAGCGCGGACAGGAACACGAGGAACGCGATGATGGACAACTGGAATGCGACCGGTGCCTGTCCTTTTGCGAGCAGCAACGGGTGCAGGAAGATCATCATGCCGGCCAGGATGTAGAGATACTTCGAGGCGATCCTGAAGACCATGCAAAGGAGGACGAGCAACGCTAGGATGATGAGGTATATCATGGAAGTTCTTTCCTACTCTTTCGTAGCAGTCCGGCATTCAAGAAGATCCTGACGATGAAGAAGAGCACCATGAGACCAACTGCCGCGATAGAAATGTACTGTCCGATGATGAACAACCTCTGCGGCGCGTACTCGATGACGATCTCGACGTCCTTCGGTTCGGAACCCGCCTGATAATACCAGACGTTCGCATACCCGTTGATCTCGTGATGGTCGGCGACCGGTTTCAGGCCTCGGGTTTCCCATAACCCTCCGGTCGGTAACGCATCGTTCTGGACCGTTCCTTCTGAACTCGTACGTGCGGCGGTCGACACGCTAGGTCTCTCCGACGTCACATAGGCCTTCCAGTTGGCGTTGAAGTTCTCGCTGAAGACGACGGGCACGGTCCCGCTGGCGGACTTCAGTACGACGCGGTACTTCGTGTCACTGATCTTTCGATACTCGACCTGCGCGACGTGGTATGTCGGCGGCGTTGCGTCCTGCACGAACGAGATGGTCTCAGGCAACGCGACCTGACGCAGGGAGAATTCATCGAAATTATTGACCGACGCATGGCTTCCACCAGGAACCGAGAAATAGATCAGTGCCCTATTTGAATCGCCCTGCTCGTACACGAATTCCTTGTGCTGCCAGTTGGTATTGTTGGCCACCGCGCTCACGCCACGGCAATAACCGTCCTCCGTCAACTTGAAGCACACCGTCGGCATCTCGCCCGACACATGTTGCACATCATAGGAGAACACATATTTCTGATGAGGCTGGAGCTCTCCTACGACCTCTGTTTGGCACACCGCCTGTTTCGTATTGCGGAATTCAATATAGTGTTTGCGTGTTGCCGATTTTTCAATCGAGTACTCCGATGGATCCGATGTGCAATCATAGGTGGGCACCGTCCAGGCCCCCGATTCGAACGACGGATTGTATACTTGGTTTCTGATGTTGATGGCGTTCGACAGCAACAGCTTGTATCTCCCCTGACGCAGGAAGATCGTCCCGGAATTGAGCGGGTTTTCCTGCTGAAGTTGCTTCTCGCTACCGTCCTTCTTTTCCAACGAAATCGTCATGTCGTCCAGATCGACGTTCTTCACCGTGAAGATGACACCGGGCGACGTGGTGTCCCGGCGCTTCTGATAATAGACCACCTTGTAGTTACCATCCTCGGGAACGTCCATCTTCGCGATGATCTGCGTGTTGTTGTGCGACACGTCGAGCGACGAATCCTCGGTGAACTCGAGCGGGATGACCAGTGTTTTCGCGAGCTCGCGGTGCGTGTTGTCCATCAGGAACGCCGACCGGTAGTTCTTGGTCAACAGGATGCCGTCCAAGATGTTCCGCGCGCCGCCGTCGACCCACGTCAACTGCTCCGGCACGTAGATATGCGACAGGAATTGTCCGCCGGACAACTGGTACGTGTCGTAGTGGTCGTTACCGCTCGTCCGTGTGGCATGCAGGCTTTTGACCATGTTTGCGTAGTACTCCTGCGTCCAGTCGCCCGCGTCCCTGTACGCGCTAAGGTCGGCCTGCGTGGCGTTCGATGAAAAATCCTTCTTCAGGTTCACGATGTCACGCACGTTGTACAGCCCGAGGAAACGTTCGGCGCAGTTCGGGATCTTCTGGCAGTACCCGAACTCCAGCACGTACGTCAGTAACGACGACGCATTGGAAACGGAACTGACGTCCTCCTTCGTTACGAGGTTGACCAACGGGTTGATGCCTGAATACAGCGGCTGACCGTCGTCATATTTCACGTAAAATCCGGTGGGAAGGAACAGCATGCGAAAATCACCCTTGTCGTTGTCATACTTTTGGATTAGGGGGTCGTACGCGGCCGAAAGCGTGTATCGATGCAATCGGGATTTATACACGTTGAGCAGATAGGGCGAAGCGCTCAGTATGGTGAACAGCATCAACGCGCCGAAGAACATCCGTTGATGGTGTTTTCCTTTTCGTAGATTAGAGTGAAGCGCGTAGATAGCCAACGTGAACAACCACACGGAACTGAAGGTGATCAGGAAATAGAAATGATTGATGTCACGGAACA
>CAINXF010000147.1 GCA_903854795.1 Candidatus Kerfeldbacteria bacterium | reverse complement strand
CCATCCCTTGTGCCGTACTGGCCGTTCCCCGCGATCGTCGACATGATGTTATCAGAGGATTGTAGTTGTCGAATCGTATCGTTCAACGTGTCCGCGATATACAGGTTGCACATCGAATCCGCGGTAAAACCGAGTGGGTTGTCAAGATACGCGCTATTACCATCAACGCCATCGCCCGTCTTCAACGTGCCGAGCCACGTGGTCACATCGCCAACCCTCGCCTGCACCGGAGATACAAAAATCGCCATAGCGCTTGTAAGCAATGCCGCTACGGCCAAGAACGAAAAAAATCTTTTCTTCATATTTTCATGTGTTTTATCTTCCGAACAAAAGGAAGTATAGCACATTTTTCGCCCCAACACAATGCCGAGACGACAACTACGACGCGAGCTGGCGTCCGACGGATTGGATCGGTCCGGCGCCAAGCACCAGCACCACGTCGCGTTCGGTCCGCGCTTTCATGACCGCGTCTGCGCCCTCCGCTAACGTCCCAATATACTGTACACGATCGTTCGACGGATCAATGAGCTGCTTCGCGTTGATCTCCTTCGCGAGCGGGGAATTCGCCTCGCGCGAAGGATAGATGTCCGTGAGGTACGCGCGATCGGCCTCGGCCAAGACCTCCGTAAACTCCTTGTGAAACTGTTTCGTCCGGCTATACAAGTGTGGCTCGAACAGCACGATGATCCGTTTGCCAGGGAACAGCTTGCGCGCTTGTGCGATGACCGGCCGGATCCGGTCCGGCGTATGTGCGTAATCGAATACGGTCGTATGTGGTCCTGTGGTCACCACTTCGAAACGACTTTTCAGCCCCTTGAACCGTGCAAGGCCCGCGTTCGCTGCGGGAACGCCGATACCGGCCGCGAGCGTCAGCGCGATAGCACCGACCGCGTTCTCGATGTGGATGTAACCCGGTACCTTCACGCCGAACTCTTGCGCATCTACGCTGAACTTAGGCGCGGTGACGCTGAACCGCGAACCGTTGACGTCCTGACTGATGACCGTACCGCGCACATCGGCGTCCTCGGTGAGGCTATAGGTGATCACACCGCTCCCGGCGATCGTCTCGCGGTACTTATCGATCGACGGTGTCCGTTTTGCCACGATGATCATCGGATCGTGCATGCCTTTGAAGAACTTCTTGAACGAATCGACGTACAACTCGAACGTCGGATAGGTCGACACATGTTCGTGTTCGAGGCTCGTCAGGATCGCATACGATGGGTGAAAATGGTGGAAATGACGGTCGTACTCGTCGGCTTCGAGCACCCACGCCTGCCCCACGCCCGCGCGGAGGTTTGATCCCCATGAGAGATCGTCGACGCCCAGGATCGCCAACGGATCGAGGTATGCCGCCGACAGGATGTGTGCGACGATCGCCGCGGTCGAGCCTTTGCCGAACGTGCCCGCGACCATGAATCCCTTACCGGGACGCTTCGTCAAATATCGACCGAGGAAATCCTGCCAGGTCAATACCGGGATCTTCTTCTTCTTGGCGGCCGCGAGCTCTTCGTTTGCCGCGTACACGCCGGGGCTGAATAACACCATGTCCGGATTTTCGATATTTTCCGGCGAATGGGAATCCGCGACTTCGATGCCATCCTTACGAAGCTCGATGATCCGCGCACGATCGTTATCCGAACCAGTCACGGTAAAGCCGAGCGTCTTCAGGTACCGGGCAACTCCTGATGCACCGCTCCCTCCGATACCGACGATATGGATAGTTTGACTGGACATGTGTGCATAGTATACCGTACCGCCGCAATTGACGGAACCCTCGGATACGTTGACGAAATGCATGGGTTCTGCAACACTAAGGACATATGAAAAAAATAGACGAACTGTTCCACTACGCAGTAAAAACAAAAGCATCTGACCTGCACCTCGTGGTCAATGAGCCGCCAATCGTGCGTATCGATGGCGTGTTAAAGGCGATCCCGGACAAAGAGCCGCTCTCCGCATCCGACGTGGCCGAACTTGCGCTCTCGCTCCTCAACGACCGCCAACGGCAGACCTTCGAACGCGATAAAGAGCTCGATTTTTCGTACGACATCAAGGAACTTTCGCGGTTCCGCGTGAACATCATGTACGAACTCGACACGATCAGCCTTGTCGCACGCGTCATCTCGAACGACATCCCGACGATGGAGAGCCTCGACCTCCCGAAGATCGCCTACGACCTCCTCCAGTTGAAACAAGGTCTCGTCCTCGTGACCGGCCCGACCGGCATGGGCAAATCGACGACCCTCGCCGCGATGATCGAGGTCATCAACAAGGAGCGCACCGAACACATCGTCACGCTCGAGGACCCGATCGAGTTCATCTACACCCCGAAGAAGTCCATCATCCGCCAGCGGCAGCTCGGCTCGGACATGGTCTCGTTCGCCTCGGCACTGAAACACGTCCTCCGTCAGGACCCGAACGTCATCCTCGTCGGCGAGATGCGCGATCTCGAGACGATATCCTCGACGATCACGCTCGCCGAGACCGGCCACCTCGTCCTCGCGACCCTGCACACCCTGAACGCCGCGCAGACGATCGACCGCATCATCGACGTGTTCCCGCCCTACCAACAGTCACAGGTCCGGCTCCAAGTGTCGCTCTTCCTCAAGGGCATCATCTCGCAACAGCTTCTCCCGAAAGCGAGAGGCGGCCGTATGGCATCACGCGAGATCCTGATCAACACGCCCGCCGTCTCGAACCTCATCCGCGAGAACAAGATCCCGCAGATAAAGAACGTGATGCAGACCGGTGCGGAGTACGGCATGGTCACGATGGACCAGGACTTACGCAGACTCTATGAGGAGCACAAGATCACGAAGGAGATCGCGAAGCTGTACATGCTGAACCCGGAGCTTCTGAAAGAGTAGCTTGCGAGCGACCGTATTGCATGATACGGTTGTTTTGCTTTGCCAAACATGCGCCCGTAGCTCAATGGATAGAGTACTTGGCTTTGG
>CAINXF010000146.1 GCA_903854795.1 Candidatus Kerfeldbacteria bacterium | reverse complement strand
GCCGTTCTTCACCGCATCGATGACTTTGTACGGGAGTGTGTAAGTGAACGTGAGCGTGCCGGTAGCGCCTGGTTCGATCGAAATGAAAGCACCGAACACGGTCTTCCCGAGATCCTCAGATACGTCGACCGTACCCACATGTGAGCTGTGCAATTTGTCGTTTAGCAATGCGCCGGTCGAGCTTACGAGCGTGCTTCCGATCGGAACGTATAATCGCGTGTAGGTACGGTAGCGTGAGGTCGTGGCCGAAAACTTCCCTTTGTTCACATACGTGATCGTCACTTTTGCGTTGGCAGCATCGTTTGTCACGGTCAGGTCATAAGCAACCGTACGCTGCATCATGCCGTCAGTCTTGAGACTGGCGAGGTTCGCGTCGACGACGTACACCGAGTCGACCGGTTGCGGCCTGACATCGCCACCCCAGTTCTGTGAAAGGATCTGTTGTTCGAGTGACGAATCCTTTGAAAACAGGAGGATCTGTTTCTGAACGAGACCGGTAGTGACCGCTGAGAACAGCTCGTGCCATCGGTTCTGTGGGAGCGCAAGAAGACGATTGATCAGCGTTTTGGACATCTCGCCAATGAGATCCTTGCGATCGGCGAGCGGCTGTAGTTTGTCGACGAGATTATCGGGCGTAAAGGTGATGTTCCCGATCGTGATGTCGCCGCTGATCTTGAGGAGCGAGCTCACGAACGTCGGCGTAACCGCCATGACGCCATCGAAGTTCTTCTGCGGTCCGTTCTCGAGCTTATAAAACTCGAGTGCCTTCTGCGCAGACGTCGGGAAATCCGGCGACCAGTTCGAGTCCCTGAAGAACCACTGCGTCGTATCGTTGTACTTCGTCAACGGCACAGGCGGTGTAATGTGAAGGCTGCTTTTCATTGGCGTATCAAGTGTGTAGACGTCGCTCGTGGAAAACGAGGTGATTTCAGCTGATGACACCTTCAAAATGCCGTAGGTACCGATGAAGCCACCGGTCGGGCGGAGCTCGGTATTGTTCTGCAAAAGGAAAAGATACGTTTGCGGATTCGGGAACCCTGCGACCGCGGGGATAATCGTCGATGCAGGGATGAGCTGATTCATGGCGTCCTGCAGGAATGGAATCTGCTCCTTGAGCGGCGCCACGGCGTTGTTGATCGGTGACAGCAAGCCGTGCTCGGGCAGGTCTTTAAGCATAGCCGCCGCGCGGGTGACGTCATCGTTGACCGCAACGAGCTGCGGTTTTGATTCGGAGATACGCTGAAGAATCTGTCGCTTATCAGCGGGGGTCAGTGTAGCCAGACTAACGGTCCCTTTCGCGGTTTGGAGCGGGCCAATGATCTGCTGCGCCGCGATCGTGCCGTCGTGGAGCGCCGCAGTAAGCGTTAAGGCCACCCGCGACATCACGAACAGCGCCTTAATTTGAGTACCTACGACGGGAACCGGCTGGAGCGCACGCAATCCATAAATCGCGTGGTGCATCGAGGTGAGCTCGACCGACGCGCGGTCGGCGGCGGCGAGTGCGGCGGTAAAATCCTGTTGTTCCAGCGCCGACTTTGATGCAAGCAATTCTTTCTTCGCCGTCATTCCATGGTGGTATGCGGAGAGTGCCGGCGGTAGCATCACCGCAAACAGCACTACAACTGACGCTACGATCCCCGAAAGGAGAAGCCATGATCGACGCGATAGATGGATCCGGCGTAGCCTGAACCTACGGCGCGGCGAGGATTTCGGTATCGACATCGGATGGTGTTGCTTACGGATTCGCATGTGGTCGATTGGGCAAGGGTTGCCGATAATACTTAAGGAAGTATTTGAAACCGCTCATTATATGGATGCGCGTGTGCCACTTGAAGATGCTCACGAGGCCTGGACTGGCCGCTGACGTCCGTTGGTGGAAATGGATGAGCTGCGCAGGGGCATAGTATACCACCTGCCACCCATGTTCCCACATTTGTCGGCAGAGGTCCGTGTCCTCGTAGTAAAGGAAGAAGCGTTCGTCCATGCCGCCGACCTGTTCGAGCGCGGTCCTTCGTATGAGCATCGCGGCCCCCAGGATCCAATCGACCGTATTGACGGTGTCGTGGTTCCAGTCGAGCATCAGATATTGCCGAAGGTACCGTTGTGCCCGCGGGAATTTCCCGAGCGGCGTACGTCGCAGGACCGGTATGATCGGGCTCTGGAATCGGTAGCACGAGGTCTGGACCGACTTGTCCGGATTGAGCAGCTTCGGAGCCAGGATGCCGATCTTCGGGTTCGCGTCGATGTAATGGACCAATTTTTCGAGGACACCTTCGAATATCGCGATGTCGTAGTTTATATAAAGGATATACTTCCCTTGCGTCGCGCGCACGGCCTTGTTGAACGCGACGGAAAGCCCCTCGTTGGTCGGCGATGCGATCAACGGGATCGAGGGGAAATTCTCCTTCAGCATTTCGACGCTTCCATCGTGCGACCCGTTGTCGACGACGAGGACCTCGTAATCGAGCTTCACGTGCGCACGTTCGATGCCACGAAGGCACTGGCGGAGGAACCCGCGTTCGTTGATATTCACGAGGATGATCGAAAGGTCCATGGGCTACTTTTGGAAATATGTCTTCATGGT
>CAINXF010000145.1 GCA_903854795.1 Candidatus Kerfeldbacteria bacterium | reverse complement strand
TCACGATCATCTTCGAATCGCACGGCACATCATTTGATAACGAAGCACATCTCGCCTCCGGCTGGGATGATGTAGAACTTTCCCCGGTCGGGAAGCAGCAGTCGAAGGAACTCGGGGCACGGTACCATAACGAGCATTTCGATGCGATCTTTTGTTCGGATCTGAAGCGCTCGGTCGAAACGGCGACGATCGCGTTCGTCGGTCGCGACCTCGATATTCGGATCGATCCACGATTGCGCGAGTGCAACTATGGCGACCTGACGAAGGCCGCGAGTGATGTGGTCGATTTGGAAAAACCTAAGCGGATCCATGAGCCGTTCCCCAACGGCGAAAGTTACGAGCACACGTGCACACGCATGAAATCGTTCCTGGACGAGGTCCTGCGTGATTTCGATGGTAAGCGTATCATGATCATCGGTCATCGTGCGACCCAGTTTGGGTTGGAGTGGTGGATCAAAGGTCTGTCCATAGAGACCGTGATCGAGACGCCATGGAAGTGGCAGCCGGGCTGGACGTATCATTTGAAGTAACAACAAAGAGCGGGCAGCGAGCCCGCTCTGAATTGTCATTGGCGTCAGACGCTTTCTACCACACGCGGTAGATCTCGCGTTTGCCCCTCGTGTACATGTCGACGTGCGAGGGACCGGAGGATTTCTTCGTGCCCTTGCCCTTCATCGCCATGTACTTCATCATCTCGGCTTCGTACTCGGACAGCGAGCCATACTCGCTCTCGATGATGACCTTGTTGAACGAACCCGTGACGTCGGTCATGACGGTCACGTCGTCCCATTCCTTCTTGAACATGGCGGCCATCTTCGACGCCATGCCAGGTTTAGCGATGAACACCTCGCGTACGATGATCATGGTTTGGTTCCTTGATGATGAGTAAATCAGTATTAGTTACTACACCGTGTCGTAGGTGAACTTTCAATACATGCGTTCCGAGCGTCGATAGGGATTGACACTGTTCGTATGTTGTGTCAGTGTAGCGTGCTGTTCGTAGTTCGTTTCGAGATCGATATCATCGAAGTGACGGAGCAAACCCGTTCCAGGGAGGTCGCGATGACACGTCGGGTTGATCACCGTAGCATGGACGATGCGGATCTGATGCGTTGCATCCAGAAGGACGACACGCGCGCGTTCGACGAGTTCGTCCGTCGCTACATTCCGAGGATGTGGCGCTCATGCTTCCGCATCCTGCGGAACAACGAGCTCGCCGAGGACGCGGTCCAGGACGCGCTCATGAGTGTGCACAAGGGAGCCAAGCGGTTCGAGTTCAAGTCGTCCGTCGGGACGTGGGTGTTCAGGATCACGCGGAACTGCGCGCTCATGGTGTGGCGCGCGCAGAGGAGCCGTATCGCCGCGGGGCATGTTTCCATCGATTCGCACGAGTCGCTCCTGCTGCACATCACGTGCCCGCTTCCGCAGCCGGACGACAAGCTCTTCGCAAAGGAGACCGGTCAGAAGATCGCGGACGCGTTGAACGCGCTCCCCGAGGAGTTCCGGACGGTGTTCATCCTGCGGCACGTGTTCGGGATGCCGACCGAGGAGATCGCGAAGCGGGTCGGCGTGTCGCACGGCGCGACGAAGTCGCGGCTCCATCGCGCGCTTCTGAGGATGCAGACGAGACTTCGCAACGTTCGATGAAAGGAGATCTCGAAAGAGGCGGCCCTGAACCTCAGGACCGCCTCTCTTCGTAATGATGTCGTTACACCACCGCGACTGGTTCGTCGGTCGCTTTGTCCTTGTCCGGTCGTCGGTTGTGGAACATCAGCGAGATGAGTGCGCCGAGGAATGCGATCAATGCCGAGATCTTCAACGTCTGGTTGATCGAATCGGTGAAGCCTTGGCGGCCTGCGGTCGAGATGTCCTTGCCGAGCTGCTGCATCTGTTGCAGTTGCGCAGGCGTCGGTTGCGTGACCGGCTGACCAGCTATAGGCGTCGGCATGAGGAGCGGCGCGATGATCTTCTGCAGTTTTGCCGGATCGGTCTCGTCCTGCGTGAAGGTGCCGGACTTCGCCATTTGCACGATGGCGGTCTTCGCCGGTGCGGGTAGCGCGCTGATGGCGTTGACGTTCGTCTCGATCTTCGCCGGCATGATGCTCGTCAGGTACGCACCGAGGATGGCGATGCCCATGACCGAACCGATCTGTCGGGCGGTCGAGAGCACGCCGGACGCGCCGCCGACCTCGTCAGGCGGGATGTCGAGCAGCGTGATGTTCGTGATCGGCGCCATGGCGAACCCGATGCCGACGCCAAGGACGATGTACGGCACCATGAGGCTCATGGTCGTCGTGTCGAGTTTGAAGTGGCCCATAAGGAACGCGCCGATGCCCATCATGACCATGCCGAAGAACACGCCCCACTTCGCGCCGATCTTGTCGCTGATCTTACCGGCGAGCGGCGCGGCGATCATCATCGTGATCGCGAGCGGAAGCAGGCTGATGCCGGTCCGCTTAGGGCTGAACCCGAGTATCGACTCGAGGAAGAGCGGGAGCAGGAAGAACGAGCCCATCATGCCAAACGCGAGCACACCCGCGCCGATTGACCCGACCCAGAAGTTGCGGTTCTTGAACAGGTTCATGTCGACGAGCGGGTCGACCTTCACTCGGCGTTCCCAGAGGGTGAACAGGACGCTTACGACGACCGCCACCGCGAAGAGGATCGGGATGACCGACAGCGGACCCGCATGGAGCTCGTGTCCCGCGATCATGAACTTGTCCTTGATCAACCACCAGCCACGGCTCGGTCCCTCGATGAAGCCGTAGGTCAGTGCGAACACCGCGATCGAGGAGAGGACGATGCCGACGATGTCGTAGCGGTGCGTCTTCTCGGAGTCGCGTGATTCACGGACGAACGTCGCGGTCATGAATATGGCGACCGCGCTGATCGGCAGGTTGATGTAGAACACATAGCGCCAGAACTGCGCGACGTGGAGGAGCGAGTTGAGCGACCCGCCGAGCCCGGATTCGGTCAGGAAACCGCCGACGATCGGACCGAGGGCGATGCCGAGACCGGCGACCGCGCCCCAGACGCCCATCGCGATGCCGCGCTCCTTCTTCTCGAAGGTGGCGGACAGGATCGACAGCGTCGCCGGCATCATGGAGGCGCCACCGAGGCCCTGGATGACCCTGAAGATGATGAGTTGAGCGACGTTCTGCGAGACGCCCGCGAGAAGCGAGCCGAGGAGGAACACGACGATGCCGCCGATGAACATCTTCTTCCTGCCGACCTCGTCGCCGAGACGGCCGAACGTGATGAGCATGATGGCGAACGTCAGGAGGTACGCGTTGTTGACCCACTGCATCTGCGCGAGGGTGGCCCCGAAGTCGACGAGGATCCTTGGGATCGCGAGGTTCACGACGTTGCCGTCGAGCACGATCATGAGGAGGCCGGAGGTGACCGCGGCAAGCGTCAACCATTTGTG
>CAINXF010000144.1 GCA_903854795.1 Candidatus Kerfeldbacteria bacterium | reverse complement strand
TGCGCGGCCGGTCCCCTTCTGTTTCCATGGCTTCTTTCCGCCGCCGCGGACTTCCGCGCGGGTCTTCGTGTGCGCGATCGCGACACGGGCGTTCGCACGTTGCGTGACCACGGCGCGCTCGACGATCACGGGGTTCGGCGTCACACCGAAGATCCTCGCCGAGAGATCCTTCGTACCGACTTCCTTACCTTCCTGATTGTAGAGTTTGACGCTTGGCATGGTCATGCAGCTGATTGTATCAAAAGGTAGCCATTACGAGCGCCTGGGACCGCGCCCTTTACGAGGAGCAGATTCTGATCAGGGATCACGTCCATCACTTCGAGGTTCTTCACAGAGATACGCTCGCCACCCATACGTCCAGCCATGCGCGTCCCCTTCATCACGTGCTGTGGGAACGTCGCGCCGATTGAGCCAGGCATGCGGAGGTTGTCCTTGTGGCCGTGGCTCGCAGGTCCGCCCGCGAACTTGTGACGCTTCACGACGCCTTGGAAACCATGCCCTTTCGAGGTACCAGTGACCTTGACCAGGTCGCCAAGGGTGAAGGTCGAAGCATCGATGATGGTACCGCGTGCAGGCGCATCGACACCGTCGGTCCTGAATTCAGCGACCATCGCGAATTGACCGAGTTTGTCCCATTCCTTCTTCTGTGGTTTGTTCGCGCTCCGTGTCGTACCAAAGCCGACCTGGACTGCGGTATAACCATCGGTGTCCTTCGTCATGACCTTCGTTACCGTACACGGGCCAGCCTGCAGCACCGTCGTCGGTACCGAGGTTCCATCTTCGCGGAAGCGCCGCGTCATGCCGATTTTTTTTCCGATTATGAAATGCATGGTTCGTTGAGTGATATTTCTGCCACACGAAAACGCGCGATCCAGGTGCTGCCAGTCTGTTGGAGCGCAGCGGATTCTCGCGGCTCGTTCAAGAGCTGACAAATCGTTATCTAGGGCTTACCTCGTATCCGTGACAGTATTGTCAGCCCCAGAACCTACTTGCAGTTGTTCGTGTTGTGAAGATTGTTCAGTACTAACCCACGCTACTACATCTTGATCTCGATGTCAACTCCGGCCGGAAGACTTAAATTCGTAAGTGCTTCGATCGTCTTCGGGGTCGGATCGATGATATCGATCAGACGTTTGTGCACCCGCATCTCGTACTGCTCACGGGAGTTCTTATGGACGAACGGCGAGCGGATGACCGTAAACTTTGATTTCTCCGTCGGGAGCGGCACAGGGCCCTTGACTGTCGCGCCGGTTCGCTCGGCCGTGTCGAGAATCGTCTTCGTCGACTGGTCGATGACCTTGTGGTCGTACGCGCGAATCTTGATCCTTACACGCTGATGGATCTCCTCATCGGGAGACTTCGGCGTAGTATCGGTCTTGAGTTCCTGTTCTGCCATAGAGGTGTAAAGAGCGTGGTGCTGTTAGTAGGAGCGGTTACTTGGTGATCTTAGTGACAGCGCCGGCTCCAACCGTGTGTCCACCTTCGCGGATTGCGAAGCGCTGCTTCTCTTCAAGCGCCACCGGTGCGATGAGCTTGATCTTCAGGGACACCGTGTCGCCCGGCATGACCATCTCTGTGTTCGCGGGGAGTTCGACCTCGCCCGTGATGTCGGTCGTGCGGATGTAGAACTGCGGCTTGTAGCCCTTGAAGAACGGGGTATGACGGCCACCCTCTTCCTTGTTCAGGATGTAGACCTCGGCCTCGAATTCGGTGTGTGGCGTTACGTATATGCCTCTTTTTGTGGCTTCTGGGATGTCTATATTGTCAAAGCCTACGGC
>CAINXF010000143.1 GCA_903854795.1 Candidatus Kerfeldbacteria bacterium | reverse complement strand
TGCCTGGCAGCGTGCGCTTGAGTCGGTCGGTGTGCCCTCGAAAATTTGGGCTGCCGGTAAGGTCTGGATGAACGGCGAGATTATTCGCTACATCCCCGGCAACGTATGGTCGGTGGTCGGCAGGGTCGCAATGGCACCTCGTCTCGGTGCCGAGAAGGTGGCCGTATTTTCGAGCATGGTGCTCGAGGCGCTTGCACTCATCATGACCGCGACCGGGTTGAGCGCATTGATGTTGATCGCATACCCGAACTATCTTTTTATCGGCCGTGCGATCGTATTGGTGGCCATCGCCATGTTATGCGGACTCGTGAGCGTCAGATCGATCTCTCGTTGGAGCGTTGCACTGGTGTACCGGATCGTGAGGAAGAAGGACAAGATCCCGGCGACCAGCGGACTTGGACGATCGTTCGTGTGGATGGCGGTTGCATGGCTCTCGTTTGCCGTGTTCCAAGCGTGCACTGCAAAAGCGCTCGGTTTGCAGATGCGCGACATCACCGATGTCGCCGTAGTGTCCGGCGTGTTCCTTGTGAGTTGGCTCGTCGGGTATTTGAGCTTCATCACGCCGAGCGGTCTTGGTGTACGTGAGGCCGTGCTCGCGTTCCTTCTGGCACCGTTCATGGGCGCTGGTGCCGCGGTCCTTCTCGCGGTATTGAGTAGGGCCGTGATGATCCTGATCGAGGTCATCGCGCTGGGTATCGTGAATGTCGTCGCGTCATCGCGTGAGAATAACCCACAGCCTTCATGAAGAAGACCGTCCGAACTGCCGGTATATTATTGCACCCGACCTCGCTCCCGTCGAGGTATGGTATCGGCGACTTCGGGCCGTCTGCGTACCGATTCGTCGACATGTTGGTGAACGCGAAGCAGTCGTACTGGCAGTTGTTGCCGCTGGTCGTGCCGGATATCGTAGGCTCACCCTACGCGTCGTCATCGGCGTTCGCGGGTAATTGGTTTCTCATTAGCCCTGAACTGTTGGCGGACGATGGATTTCTGCCGGTACGGCCTGAGCCTTGGAGCGATGATAACGAGCCGGTACGCTACAGAGAGGTGGCCCGACGGAAACGTGCGGTATTGATGACCGCGTGGGAGCATTTCAGCGCGCACGGAACCGCGGCGCAACGAGCGAGTTTTAACGCGTTCGTCCGTCGCGAGCGCTATTGGCTGTATGATTATGCGCTGTTCGCCGCGTTGAAGGAGTATTTCGGCGTCACGATACCGTGGACGCGGTGGCCACACTCGCTACGGCACCGGCGACCGGAAACGTTAGCGACGTGGCACGAGAAGCTGCACGCACAGATCATATTCCACAAGTTCACGCAGTGGCAGTTCGACCTCCAGTGGCGTCGTTTGAAGCGGTACGTCCATGCGCACGACATCAGGGTCATCGGCGACATGCCGTTGTTCGTGACGCGCGACAGCGCCGATACGTGGTCGAACCCGCACGGCTTCATGCTCGATCGCATGGGCCGCCCGAAGCTCGTCGCCGGAGTACCGCCGGACTACTTCTCGAGCCGTGGGCAGGTCTGGGGCGATCCGCTGTACGACTGGAAGCACATGGCGACGAACGGGTTTACCTGGTGGCTCAATCGGTTCCGTCGGTCGTTCGACTTGTACGACGTCGTACGTCTCGACCATTTCCGCGGCTACGTCGCGACGTGGGGCGTGAGGGCGGGGAGTCACAGCAGCCGGCATGGGTCGTGGCACGCCGTACCGGGAAAGGAATTATTCGATCGCGTGCAACGCCGATTCCCGTTCGCGTCGTTCATCGCAGAAGACCTCGGTCTCATTACTAACGATGTGGTTACGTTCAGGAATTACTTGGAATTGCCGGGCGTACGCGTCTTGCAGTTCGGTTTCGACGATCTCGGCAGCATCCATGCGTTGAAGAACCTGAGCCGGCGCTGCGTGGCGTACACCGGCACGCACGACAATAACACGACACGTGGGTGGTTCACGACCGACGCCTCACGACTGGAGCGGAAGCGGGCCAGACATATGCTCCGTGCGAGCGAAAAGAGCGTTGCGTGGCTGATGATCAAAGCCGCTTATGCGAGCCGAGCGAACTCGGTCATCGTGCCGTTGCAGGACATCCTCAACCTCGGTAGCGAGGCGCGGCTGAACACGCCCGGTACCAGAAAGGACAACTGGCGGTGGCGATTCGGCAGTTCGGACATTTCCGTGGGAATGGCCTCGCGCCTCCGCGCGCTCGTCATGCAACACCGGCGTCGCGTCTAGTGCGCGAAGCGCAGGTTCAGGAACCAGTAGATCAGCTTCGCGACCATGAAGTCCGGTGCGTGCTGGCCTTGTTTCGGCAACAGCTCGACGAACTCGGCGCCGATGATATTGAGGTGTTTCGTCGCGGCGCAAAGGATGTCGAGCGTCTCGTACCAACCGAGGCCGCCCGGTTCCGGCGTGCCGGTGCTCGAGCCGATGAGGCTCGTGTCGAACGCATCAACGTCGAAGGTGAGGTAGACCGGCTTGTCCTTCAAGAACGCAAGCGTCTCTTTCAGGAATGTTGGTTTCTTGCCGTGCATGATGTCCTCACCCGTAAACAGCTTCAGCCGTTTTTGTGCGGTCGCCTTGCGGATGACCGGCGCCTCGGCGGTGGAGGTATTGCGGATGCCGAGCTGGACGATGCGGTGGAGGTAGGGGAGCGACAGGTGCAACGCGGACGCGTGGCTCAAGGGATTGCCCTCGAATTCGGGACGAAGGTCGGAGTGCGCGTCGAAGTGCAGGACGTTGAACCCTTTGGGAAATGCCTTTGCCACGCCCGGTACCGAGCCGCCGGAGATCGAATGCTCGCCGCCGAGTATGACGGGGAATTTTTTGTCCTTGAGGAGCGCGGCTGTCATATCGCGTAGTTGGGCGAGCGCGGCTTTGTGCGATTTCGCGAGCGGGAACTTCTTCAGCGTGGCCACGCCATACTGCGCGTACGGCTCGGACTTGAACAGCATGTCGTAGAGTTCGACCTCGTGACTCGCCGCGATGATCGCATCAGGGCCTTTTGCCGTGCCGCGTGCGAACGTGACGGATTTTTCCAGACCGAACGGCACCACGACGACCTTCGAGGTGCGGTAATCGTTATGGTCGGGGAGATTAAGGAATCCTCGCGAGCCAGTGTCAGTGAATCGTGTTGCCATTACTTCGTGTAGAGTTTCGCGAAGTTGCGCGGGGTGCGGCCCTTGTAGGCGCCCTGCTCGTACGCGTAGGCGGCGATGAGCGGGAGCGACATGGTCGCTTCGGCGTAGACCATCTGTTCGTAGACGGTCGAGACCTTGCCCCACGAGCTCGCTTCTTTCAGCGTCGAGGATGAGCACGCGCCGTCGCGCACGTCGGCGACGGTCAGTTGGATCGCGTACTTGTGGACCGGCACGTCCTTACCGAGCACTTCGGCGCAGACGACCGTGTCTTGCGCGAAGTTCTTCGGTACGCCGCCGCCGACCATGAGGAGGCCGGATTCCTTGCTGTTGAGCTTGATGTCGGTGAGTTCGCGGAAGTCGGCGACCGAGTCGATGGTCACGTGCTTATCCGGATGTTCGACCTGGTGCATGACGAGCCCGAAGCCGGCTGACGAATCGGTGAACGCCGGGCAGAAGATAGGCACGTTGTGCTCGTACGCGACCTGAATGAGAGACTCCTTCTTTTTGGAGTTCGTCGTCAGCCATTTACCCATTTCCCAGATGAACTCGCGGGACGAATACGGCCGCGGTTCGAGTTGATCGGCGACCGCCTTGATGGCCTTATCGCACTCCTGTAACTCTTCTTCGTTGATGAAGGTGTCGTAGATGCGGTCGATGTAGAGCGATCGGAGGAGACCGTCGTCGATGAACGGCGAGCCCTTGTAGTGCTTGTACCCGAGCGCTTCGAAGAAGTCCATGTCGACGATCGAGGCGCCGGTCGAAACGATGCAGTCGATCATGCCGAGCTTCACCATGTCGACGTACGCCTGCATGCAGCCGGCGGCGCTGGTCGAGCCCGCGAGCGTGAGCCAGACGGACGAATCCTTGTCTTTCAACATCATGTTGAAGATGTCAGCGGCGCGGCCGAGGTCGCGCGACGAGAACGACATCTTTTTGTATGCTTCGACGAGCGGCGTCGCGTTCAGCTTCGTGATGTCGACGTGCTCGATCGTTTCCTTAAGAAGATCCTGCTTGGTTGGCGTGTTGGGCATTTCCTTGTTTGTTAGCTGATTATAAACTGGCGGGCCCAAGGGGATTCGAACCCCTGATCTTCTCCGTGACAGGGAGACGTGTTAACCGGGCTACACCATGGGCCCCGGCTTGAAAAACATGACTGATTCTAACAGAACCATCATCGTTTGTCGAGTTTTCTTGGTGACACGCAGCATATGCTACACTGTTCCCATGGAATTCCTCCGTTCGAAAGCCTCCGCGTGGGTCGCGCTCGTCGTCTGGATGGCTATCATTTTCACATTTTCATCTATCCCGGACCTCCGCTCAGGGCTGCAGCCTATGTGGGACTTGGTGTTGCGGAAGTTCGCGCATGCCGGGGAATACGCGATTTTAGGGTGGTTGGCGTATCATGCGCTGCGTATGAGCGGCGTACCGAGGGGTCGCGCGGCCGTCTATGCAGTGCTCTTCGGCGTGTTGTATGCCGCGAGCGACGAGTTCCATCAGACCTTCGTACCAGGGCGTCATGGTGCCGTGATCGATGTGACGCTCGACTCGTTCGGGGTGATGTTCGGCGCGATGGTCCATCATCGGTGGCATTAATCCACAGGCACAGCACTTGCGGACCCGGGGAAGGTGTGATAACAATTCCCTATGGAGCTCACCAGACAACTCCGCAAAAGAAACCAAACCCCTTGAGGCCGCACTGCGGCCGTTTTTTGTATAGGCGCGGATTGCCTGGACTACCACACAACACAAACACACACATGCTCGCTCGACATCTCGATCCCCCTAAGCCATTGGAGGCTTCCCATGGGTACCCCTGACCTCGTGTATGATCACCGGACGATCGCCGACCTGAGTCAGGCCGTCGCCGACTCGATCAAAGGATCGCCGATCAAGCTGGATGGGCTCATCGGCAACCTGAACGGCGGCTTGGTCCCCGTGGCACTCGTCGCGGTCATGACCGGCCTGCCGATCATCGGTCTGATGCAGACCAAGCGGTACCCCGGTACCACGCGTGACGCCGTCCTGCCACCGGTGCTGCTCCGCCGTATCGAACCGCACCTCGTGGCGGGAATGGCGGTCGGCCTCATCGACGATGTGGGCGATGAGCTGCTCTCAGCCGACTGCTGTGTCGGACACCTCAAGGAATGCGGCGCACGCCACATCCAGACCGGCGTCCTGGACTGGAAGCCCACGAAGTCCAAGGTTCCCGGGTTCGTTCCCGACCACGTCGCTCGCGTGCACGAGGGCACGCCACCGTGGATCCACTACGGACCGTGGGAGGACGATGGCGCTACGCATGAGCGCGCGCTGTGGGAGTTCGTCGAACAGGGATACGTCCCCGCATCGTACGCACAGCAGATCGTGACACTCCTCCGTGTCTCCCCGCAGGTCGCCTCTTGACCATACCCACCGTTGCGCAAGGGATCGCGCAACACTCGCTCGTCAAACGAAAGAGCCGACCACATGATGTGATCGGCTCTTTAACTTTATTGAAGCTACTTCGCCTGGGCGAACTTCACGAGCTCCGCGAACACCTTCGGGTGGTCGGCAGCGGGCTCGCTCATGACCTTGCGGTTCAGATCGATCTTCTTCGCCTTGAGGAGCGGGATGAACTTCGAGTAGGACACGCCGTTCTGGCGCGAACCGGCGTTGATGCGGACCTGCCAGAGGCGGCGCATATCACGTTTCTTCAGGCGTCGGTGCTGGTACGCATGCCAACCGGCATGTGTGACGGCGACCTTCGCGAGCTTGATGGATGTCTTTCGACGCCAACGGTAGCCCTTCGTGTGCTTGAGGACGTTCTTGACGTGTTTTTTGTGGATGACGCCGCGTTTGATGCGCATGTGAGGAAGGAGATTAGGTTATGAGGTTGGGAGGTGGGGCGTTAGAAATCCTTACCCTGTGAAGGGTCGATGTGTTGATAGGGGAGAAGATGGCGCAGCGCGCGGGTATCGACTTTCGCGATGTTCCGGTCGCGACGCTTACGCAACGTGTTCTTGCCGGAATCGCGCGAGTTGAAGTGGCTCTGACCGGCGGCGCGCTTCAGGATCTTGCCGCGTTTCGTGACGCGGAATCGTTTCGCGGTCGCTTTGTGGGTCTTGAGTTTCATAGTACTGGTTTGGTGGATACGTTGGTGATGATGCAGAGAAGTTTGTTGCCCTGTTTGCTCAAGGGCTGTTCGACCGTGACGCCTTCGCCGAGCTCCTTGATGAACTCTCGGACCTTTTCCCGTGCGAGGTCTTGGTGGGCGAACTCGCGGCCGCGGAGGATCATCTCGATCTTGACCTTATGGCCTTCGCCGAGGAACCGCTTCGCGGTCTCCTGGCGTACCGTCCGGTCGTGTTCGCCGATCTTGAAGGTGAGGCGGATGCCCTTGATCTCGACCCTTTTCTGGTGCGCCTTGCTCTTCCGTTCCTGCTTTTCGATGCGGTACTGGTACGCGCCGTAGTCGAGAAGCTTGCACACCGGTGGGCGTGCGTGCGGGGCGACCTCGACGAGATCAAATCCGCGATCCTGCGCCATGCGCAGAGCTTCAGAGGTGGGAATGGTGCCGACCGACTTGCCGGTCTCGTCGATGAGCGTGACCTGGGGAACCCGGATCAGCCCGTTGACGCGCAGGAATTTGGTAGTGATGGGACCTGAATTACTAGTGAGGTTGGTGGAGATGGCGGGTCGTGCGCCCGCGTCTACAACCAACAATCTACCACAGTCCACACGGTTCGTCCACCTCAATGTTGTTCGTAACGGATGCTTGGAAGTGGGCTAGATACATCCGCCACTATCTCCGAAGTTTTCGACCGCGCGTCGGAGCATCGCGCAGTCCAGCCGATAGATATAGCACCCGGATCCGGATCGTCGGCATCACCGGACGGATGGTCATTCAGCTATTACGCGAATGACGGGGCAAACTGCGGGACGCTGAACGCGCTCCGAAGTCTGCTGGCAAGTGTCTTTGCACTTATCGTTTCCAGGATTTTATCGTAGTTCTTGGCGCTACGCCGTGCAATGATAGAAAGTACAGGCTGTATCGACTTCTGGACATCCCCATATTTCGGCGAGGCAACCTACGGTTTCCTCGTCCGAGACCACTCCTTCCCTCTATTGAGTCGCTCCTCGGGCTACGCACGAAACAAGTTCGATGCGTGCCCTTCGTCGCGACAAGACGTTTAGAGAAGTAGGCGAGGGAGAGTATGAATGAAATACGTCCGAGTGTCAAGGCTGTTGACGGTCGGGTGGATAGGGAGTATGCCGGAGTCAGAGGCGACGTCCTGTTTCGTGAGGAGGAGACCATGGACATGACCTGTGTTCAGTACTGGGAGCTGATGGTGGTTGACGCCGTATGCGGTAAGGAACTCGACAGGCAGCAGTACGCCGACATGGAGGCGCACCTAGCGGGCTGTGCCACGTGCAAGGCGAAGGTCGAAGCAGGCGCGTGTAGCGTCAGCTAATGCTCGCAGCGTAGCGAAGCGGATATCAGCGGAGGGATGTCCTGTACGAACGCCGACCAGGGTCAGCACGAACTGGTCGGTGTTTCGCGTTCAGGCCTTACGTCGAAGCGCTTGACCGATCTGTCGGTCCGTCTCGCGTTTCTTGATCGACGCGCGTTTATCCTGCGCCTTCTTGCCGCGGACGAGCGCGAGCTCGACCTTCACGAGGCCGCGCTTCGTGTAGACGGCGAGGGGAATGACGGTCTGGCCCTGCGCCTTCGACTTGCCGATCAGCGAGTCGATCTCCTGCGCCTTGAGGAGGAGTTTGCGCGAGCGGGTCGGATTGTAGCCGACCGGCTGGTTCTTCGGTTGGTACGGCGCGAGGTGCATATTAATGATCCACGCGGCACCGTCGCGGACCGTGACGTAGCTACCGCGCAGGTTGATCTGTCCCGACTTCGCGGATTTCGTTTCGCCGCCGGACAGCACGATGCCTGCCTCGATCTTCTCGAGGATGGTGTACTCATGGTATGCCTGACGGTTTTCTGCGAGGTGGGGCATATGCGTATATTGACATATCCCTTCGTCAAATGTAAGGTCACCGTGGTATGAAATTCCATCAGTCCTATACCTACGGATCATTCGCCCAAAGCCCCTCAGACGGGACTGCTGCCGTAATGGTTTCGTAAGAACGACGTAACCCGCGCAGAAGTGCCATCCCGCCCGAGGCGGGATGTTTTGTTGTTCGTTGAAAATTCACGAAAGGAGCAGGTGATGAGAAGAGTTGTCGGAATCCTCGGAGGTCTCGGCCCGGACACGACCGCGAAGTTCTACCTGCAACTAATCGCTGCAGCACAAGGGAAGGAACGTCCACCGGTGGTCATCTGGAGCCTGTCGCTCGACCTTCAGAAAGAGCAGGGCTACATCGCGCATGGTCGTCACACCGCGTACTATCGGACGTCGCTGATCGATGGCGCGAAGCGGCTGGAAGCGGCCGGCGCCCAGACGATCGTCATTCCCTGTAACACCGTCCACGAGTTCCATGATGACATCGCTCGAGCGGTGCGCGTTCCGGTGCTGAACCTCATCACCGTCGTCGCCGAAGAGGCCGTGCGTCGGCGGTGGACGCGCGTCCTTCTTTTGGCGACGAGCCGTACGCTCGGTACGGGACTGTACCAGTCGGCGTCGGAGCGCGTCGAGTTCT
This sequence comes from Candidatus Kerfeldbacteria bacterium, assembly GCA_903854795.1. Taxonomy (GTDB): domain Bacteria; phylum Patescibacteriota; class Patescibacteriia; order SBBC01; family SBBC01; genus CAINXF01. The sequence goes on along the minus strand of CAINXF010000143.1, from coordinate 3,687 downwards.
GCGTGCCGTCGTGTGACGACCAACGACGGCTGGACCGCGTCATCCACCAGTTGCTCAACGGTCAGCGCCCAGCGAACGGCGCGCGCCTCCTGGGCACACTGCGGGACGCAGCTGGGACCGATAAGGTCGTCCTTGGCTGTACCGACCTGCAGCTCATCTTCACGCCGTCCGAGACCGTACTGGACAGCATGCAGACGCTTGCGTTGTATACGGCCGGTCTCTTGAGGCGGCGGTCGCCTCACAGGGCTCGGTGAGGTCGAACGACTTCTGACGGGAAGGGAGGTATCGCTCGTTATCGAAGCCCGTATGCTTGGATCCAAGCATACGGGCTTTACTCTAGTAAAGTGATTGGTCGTTTCTGTGGATAACCGGGGCTTGACCGCTGTTTGATTGTGGAATACTTTACTAAAGTAAAGTATTCCTATGATTACCACCTGGAACAATCCACAGACGAACGAGCTGTTCAGGGCGATCCTGTCGCTCAAATCCCCGCTAGAAGCGCGGAAATTTTTTCGTGACCTTTTGACCGAGGACGAGCTTGTCGAGTTCGGGAAGCGTTGGCAGGCCGCGCGTATGTTGGATGCTGACGTGCCATATACGGATATCGTGAAGAAGACCGGTCTGAGCTCGCGTACGGTCGCTCGGATCTCGCGTTGGCTCGAGCAGGGGATGGGTGGCTACAAGCTCATGCTGGCGCGTTTCCACCATCATACACATACTCCACGCCTTTCGCGGAAAGCGTCGTAAATCTTCAGTCGATACGACCCTTCCCGCGGGAGGGGTCGTTGTTCATTGTGAAAAGATTTGTGGTGGCTATGGTGTAATTGGTTAGCACGGGAGCCTGTGTCGCTCCTTGTCCAGGTTCGAGTCCTGGTAGTCACCCCATCGTCGTCCGGGCTTGGAGTGTGTACGAATTTCTTCAGGCCCGGACACTCCATTTATTTGACAGGTACTTATTTTAACGCTAGACTCTTTCCATGAACCAACGACTTGCACAAACCGCGTATTACTTTGCATGGCACACTCCTTGCAGCGGTCGGCTGTGCGTGTTGTGATATGAGGAAGTAACTTCAACGCAGATGCCCGGCCGCAAGGCCGGTTTTCTTTTTATGGGACTGTTATGAACCAACGACGAAAAGCTGTGATTTTCGACTGGATGCGGACGCTCTTTGATCCGACGACCGGTGCATTGGTGCCGGGTGTCCGCGAGACGCTCCGTGTAGCGCGTGACCGAGGATATTTCCTCGTGGTCCTGACCCGACGCGAAGGCGATCGCGAGCAACTGATCGGTTCACTACTCGGACGTTCACTAATTGATGATGTGGTGATCGTGGACCGCAAGAGCGCTGATGAGCTGCGAAAGTATTTTGATGAGAAACGAATCGACCCTGCGTCGAGCTACATGGTCGGTGACCGCGTACGGGACGAGATCGTGATCGGCAATAGGCTCGGCATTCAGACCGTGTGGGTCCGCATCGGAAAGTTTTCCACTGAAGTGCCGCGCGACAAGACAGAAATGCCGATGAAAACGATCACCGTACTTACGGACCTGCGCTTGGTCCTCAAATAAGAATACTCCCCGCACTTTGATAATTCGGTGTCGTATGGTGGGCGGCAGATTACCGGCGGTGACATTTCGTCGCTGGTATCCCCGCCGCACACCCACGGCACGCATACGAATTCCCATCCGATCGGAGCTACCCAATGGAACTCACTCGCGAAACGCTGCACGCGCTCGTCACTAAGTCCGGCCTTTGGATCGATCCGCAGCACACGTTCGTCCTGTCGCCCGATGTCTTCACGGTCAGCCGTGCCGACGCCGATGCGCTCGGATCGTTCGCGGTGGCGCTCCATGACTGTCTCGGCGGCATCGGACGCATCGCGGCGATCGCCACGATGCCGACGCTCATCAACGGCGCGGCATGGAAGAAGATCGGCCGGACGCTCGGTACCGGCATTCCCACGCGCTACGCGTCGGTCCAGCACCGTCGTCCGAGCGGCGTCCCCGGCATCTGCAAGGTCGACTTCATGATCGATACGGAAGGCCAGTGGCGCATTGCCGAGATTGACGGCCACAACAAGCACGGCCTCGGTTACTCGACGGTCGCTGCGCAGGTCCGTGATGCGATCGGTTACGGCGGATCTATGTTTCCCGGCGTGGTCGATGCGCTCGTTCGTCAGATCGAACGGCGGAACGACCCGCGGCTCGCGATCGTCTATGCGGATCAGGAACGGTTCTACGAGCCGGAGCTCCGGATCCTCGCCCGGGCACTTGCCGCTCGCGGCATCGGCGTCACGCTGTTCCGTGAAGAAGAGGCGCGCGTCGTCGACGGCGCCGTCTTCGTCCGGGACATGCCGGTTCCGGCGCGGCTGTACCTCGACCTGCCGTTCATGCACCACAACCAGCCGCTCATCGACGCGCTGTTCATCGGTGCTGCCTCCGGCGAGATCGATTTCCTTATCCCGCCGAAGCCGTTCCTCGGTTCGAAGGCCGTGCTCGCGTTCCTCCGGAACGACGAAGAAGATCCCGAGATCGAAGCGATCCTCCGGTCGCAGATCTTCGCGCGGTCGCTCGATCTCGTCCGTAGCTACATCCCCCGGACGTTCTTCATCGAGACGGTCGAACCTGACGCGAGGTGGCGCCGCGAGCTCAACGGCACGCCGTACGTCGTCAAAGAGACGATCTCGTACGGCATGAAGGGCACGATCTTCCGTGACGACGACGGACTTGAGGACGCGCTCCGTGAGGCAAAACGTTCCCCGCGGCAGTACGTCGTCCAGGAGGAGGTCGTGAACCGCCCGTTCTCGTTCCGTTCGTTCCGGGATGACGGCAGCATCACGACCGACGGCTGGTTCACCCGTGTCACCGTGCACTTCGGCATTCGTGCGGTCGCGGACATCATCGTGACGGCCCGGAAGGACAAGAAGGTGCACGGCGCGACCGACTGCCTCCAGCTCGGGTGCGTGATCTCGGAGAACGGCGGGTAGTTCGTGACCTCATGAACACAAGGAGGGGAGACCACTGGTTTTGCGGCCTAGAGGTCTTCCCGCTCCCTGCATAACGAAGGATACGGTCAGTAGCTGTCCTGTCAAGCATTTCCACGCCCGGGTTTCGTCATCGTGATGAAGCCCGGGCACCAACTATGTCTCCCACGAAAGGGGAACACACATGAAACCGGGCTGGCTTCCTGAGCATACCGAGGTCCCGCCGCGTTTGACGGATACGCGGCGTACCGGATTCTTCGCTGACGTCCCGCCGGATGCGCCCGAGCCGAAGAAACCGGAGGAGTCGGACCCTCCGATGACGCCCTGACGCATCGGGGCACATCGCTCGTTTCGAATCGCTGCAATCGCGCAGCACCCGGGCTTGGAACATCTGTTTCCAGGCCTGGTTCACCTTGCGAACTTTTTACGTTCGGCGGGATGCGCAACGTCTTTAGTCATTTGTAGAAATTCGCTATACTGCAATCATCATGACGACCATGGTCCAACAATTGAAGAAGCATCTCGCCGACGCGGTCATTGCGCTGTTCGAGGAATACCGTTCACAAGCGCCGAGCGTGCGGGTCGATGTGTCGACCGATGGAAGGTTCGGTGACTACGCCACAAACCTCGCGATGCAGCTCGCGCCGGTCGTGAAAGACAGTCCGATGCGGATTGCGACGAAACTGAAGGAACACCTCAGTG
>CAINXF010000142.1 GCA_903854795.1 Candidatus Kerfeldbacteria bacterium | reverse complement strand
TCTGTGCTACCACTACACCATAGCCACCGTTCTGCGCTCATTGACTAAAACATGTAACGATATAGAGCGCGCTCATCGTAACTGATTTTCGGATTGATTTCAAGGGGTATAAATAGAGCGCCCCGGTCCGTGGATGAAGAATACGGATCGGGGCGAGGCAGAGACTGCCCAGTCTTCCTACAGGTGCGGATGATGTGTGCCGTCACGTCGGGCGCCTAGCTGAGCGAACCGACGTAGACGTTGGGGGACATGGCCTCGTACGTGACGTAGCCGCCCGCGGTCTCGGTCCCGCGGTAGTGGATCTCGAACGGCTTGTCCGCGACCATGAGCGCGATGTACCTCGGGCCCCAGCCGTGCTCGGTTTTGTCGATGATGAAGGTCGCGGTGAACGGGACCGAGAGGATCTTGGGATCCGGGTCCGTGAACAGCGTGCCCTTCACCGTCATCGTGACCGAGGTGTCGCCGGCCTTCGGCTCGGCGCTGAAGCTGCCATCGGTGATGTCCTCGGGCTCGCACCAGCGACGCTCGAAGCACAGGTCGAGCCCTTCGAACAGCATCTTGATTGCCATCGTGGTGAGGGCAGTTCCTCCCACAACGGCGTCTTGAACTCGAACGGGTCGGTGTACCACTCGGTACCTCCTTGTGATTGGACCGAAGTCCGTGAGTGCTGTGGTGGGTGTGTGGCGTGGTGTCAGTCGGTGGAACGTGCGGCTTCGAGCACGTCGCTGGCGAGCATGCCGTGCGGCGCGAGTTCACTGAAGCGCATGATCTCGAAGTCGTCCTCGCCGGGACCGGTGATCGTGATGATCGGCTGGTCACGGAAGAACTCCGACAAGGTCTGCCGGCAGTTGAAGCACGGCCAGGTTCCCGGCGCCTTGGGCACGTAGATCGCGAGCGATCGCACGAACGCGAACTTCTTGTCGAGTCCGATGCGGGTCGCGTTGAGAAGCTCGAAGTTGCCGACAGCGTTCATGAGCGCAACTTCCTCCGCGTGCTTGGTCTGCGTGAGGCTGGCGTTCTCGATGTTGGCGCCCAGGTAGATCAGGCCGCTGTGCGTCTTGATCGCGGCGCCGACCGGGAAGTTGCTGTAGGGGCAGTACGCAAGCCGTACCGCCTTGCGTGCCGCCTCGATCAGGTCACAAAACGGCGCTCCGTCGTTCTTGGAATCCGACATGATATCCCTTTCGATATGACTGCGACGCAGTCGTTGCGGTGGACATCGTGGACAGGTGGTACGACAGCGATCCAGGCTCCTCGGAAGAGCAAAGATCGCTACCGTAACACCGCATCATCTGTCAACGAACGATACGCAAAAGTACACCCAATTCGGTGGGATTGTCAATACTAGATATGCGCGGCTAACATTGGCCGAGCGCTTGCTTGATGATAGCAACGCTGTCGACCGGATTGTAGAACTTCAGTTTGCCGATCTTCTTGATGTCGACCCACTCGGGCATTTTCACGTAGGACGTTTCGGATGCCGCGAGGTTTTTCGTCGACAGCATTCCGCCGGTGACGGTGGCTGTGAAGTAGAGGAGGATCGTCTGCGTGAAAATTCCTTTGACCCAGTGCTTGAAGAACGAGTTTTGGGCGGTGATCAGCGTTCCCATGCGGACCCGCATGCCCGTTTCCTCGAACACCTCGCGTTTAAGCGCCTGCTCGAACGTCTCACCGAGCTCGATCCCGCCCCCGGGGAAATCGTAGCCGTCGAATTGCGGCGACAGCAGCACCTTGTGGTTGTGGATGATGACGGCATACACCGATGGTCTGAATTTTGAGAGTTTCGTCACAGGGATGCGATGCCAGTGGTCATGGATGTCGCGGGCGAGGATTGTTTTTGGTTTTGACTTCATACTTTGACGATTATTGCTTCCGCGCGAGGATCTTCAGCCAGATCGTCCGTCCGCTCGGAGAAGGAGATTCCTCATGCTTAAAAACTACGAAGTGCGTTTCCGAAAGAGCCGAGAGCAGCGCAAGCATCGTCCAGTATGAAAAGAATCGTTCGTACTTATATCCGTAATCTCGTTCAACTTTTATTTCTGAGTCGGCCTGTCCATCACGACGCTTCTTGAGGGCGATATGTATCACGCCGTTTTGTTTGAGCACGCGACAAATCTCTTTGAGAACTTGAGGAACGTCCTTTTTTGCGATATGTAGGAGGGACGCTTTTGCAAACACGCCGTCGAACGATGCGTCGGCGAACGGCAGTTTCCGCATGTCGCCTTGGACAAACGTCGCACGTGGATTGTTGCGACGCGCGATCGCGAGCAGTTCGTCGGAGAGGTCGAATCCGGTTTGCGTCAGTCCGGAACGGCGCAGCTGTTTCGTCTCCCAACCGGGACCGCACCCGATGTCGAGCATCGACGCTTCACGCGGCAGCAGTTCAGAAAAATGCTGGATATAATCATCGTCCCATGTGTCGCGCTGATGGTCGTTCGAGTAATCCGACGCGATCGTGTTGTAGGTCGAACGTAGGTCGTCAGACATATTGTTGCGTGGTGCCCCTCCGCTTCCGTTCGACCTTGTCGAACTTCGGCGGATGAAGTCATGGAATGAGTCGTTTATTTGAAAATGCACGACCAGAGCCGGATTTCAGGTAATGTTCGAATCGTGCAGCGCGTGAACGGTCATCAAACACACAATACCACACAAGTATAAGCGGACGGTAGCTTTTTGTGACGGGCGTCATTCCATTGAAATGTTCGTCAATTCGACGCTGCAGATTGTGCGTCATGAAATGGCCGAGCTGTGCTTGATAGTATGAATACGTAATACATGGCGCGTGATGAATGCGCCACTGTTTCGACGGTAGTGCGTTCACACGCCGAAGTCAAGCGTCAGCTTGACGTAGGCGTGGTGCCCCGGGGGGGAGTCGAACCCTCGTCAGTGGCTTAGAAGTCCACAGTTCTATCCGTTGAACTACCGGGGCATGACGACAATAGTGTACGGATGGATTTCGATACGGTCAATGGAGCGTAGCGGGGTCATCGGCGCGATCCGATATCCACGTTGTAGAATCTCGATGAAAAATCGTTAGCGTCCCGGTCTGGCGGACAAGCGTCCATATCGGGTCGTTTGTAAAATTTCTTTGTTCATCAGTTATCTGCGCCGCAGTGTATGGGAACGATGGCGCTACGGAGTCAAGTACGATCCACTGTGCGTTCCGTATTTTTGGAAATCTATAGATAGTCTCTCGCTCCGAGAGGTGCGGAACAAACGCATTGCTCGCTGATACTGACGCATTGGTCGGAATACTACGCATCACCTCATTCCATTCTTTGATGGGTCGCGAGGTAACCTCATGATTCCAAAGTATCCTGACAGATTCTGTCGTGGTAGAGACCCAGACCGTGAGACATAGCACGAAGATTGCGATTGCTGGCGTGAACACCGTTTTTATTTTTGGAAACCAGCGCTGAAGATTGCGTAGCGAATATAGCGTGGCAATTGAAAAGACCGCGACTATGAGTATCTGATATTGGAAATCGTAGACCCACATATCGATATTGTTCGGCCAAAATTTTTCCGCTAATGCGACGGCGATGAGCGGAAGCGTTGTCAATGAGAATAGAGGTACTAGTACGCCGAATGATCCAACGATGAGCTTGTTGGACATTACCTTAATAGGATTATTGTACAATTCATGCACAAACGTCCATGGGTGCTCAATCATCTTTAGCGGGAACGACTGCGCGTTCGGGGCAAGATGCGCATATTGATCCCAGTAGTTGTATGTGTGCGTGTCAGAAAGTATTGGGATTATGAGACGTGTGACCGCGAAGTACCAGATGATGCCGGCTGCGAGAGTCGCGAGTCCAGCGCGCCATGATTTTTTCAAAAGTAGGACGACGCCAATCACCGCGACGTAGATCGCCATGGATTCCTTCGTTAGGAGTAGGAGCGCAATTGTAGCGCTGTACCCCCCCCATCGCTTTTTTTCGAAAAACAAAAACGCCATTATGAGAAGTGGTGCGGCAAACGCAATCTCATGAAAGTCAAAGCCTAACGCAGGTGTAAGGCCGGGATTTATTCCGAACGCGAGCGCTAGTACTACAGCAGGCCACGCGGCAATTTCTAGGTGTCGCGCGAGAAAGTATGCTGCCGGAATGATACTCGCAAAAAGTATTCCCTGCGCGACTAGAAGGATTACCGGTGAATGGAATAGCCAGTAGAACGGTGCGAGCGTAGAGATGATTGGGTGGAAGTGGTCGCCAAACAAATTTGTGACCCCACGGACTGACGACGCAGGTAATTGAAAATTTGAAAGATGCCAGATAGCTTGGTCAAAGATGCCAAGGTCCCACGCGCTTGATTTGTAATGTGCATACTGCCAAATTGAATATGCCGAATTTAACATCGCAACCAGGGAAGTCGATCCGATCATGAATGGGAACGCGCCTCGTGCTGATATTTTATGCTTCCCAAAAAAGTACCCCGATGATATCGCAAACACTACTATTCCGAGGCCGATAATTACTGTGTTTAATGAAACAGTGAACATGGTTATTTCCTGCGTCGTCCATGGAACGCCTTGTAGACCTCCCTCAACTGTTGGTTCGTGACGTGCGTGTAGATCTGCGTGGTCG
>CAINXF010000141.1 GCA_903854795.1 Candidatus Kerfeldbacteria bacterium | reverse complement strand
GTAGACGACGGTATCATTTACCAGGACGGTGAAGTACTGCGAACGCTCCCAGGGAGGAAGCCCTTCGAGCATCATCAACGCGGACATGATACCGAGGTCCGCGATCAACACGGTCAGCGCAGCCCGCAATGGGCTGCCATCCCAGAGCCATGACAGCCCTGGAAAACCGCCCAGATTGTGAGACGTGCGCACTGCTCCTCCTCATGGAAGGGGTTGAGTTGCGAGTCATCATGTCGCTCGAACACATCAAGCGATCGGACGAATTTCCAATGAACAGTGTCCATAATCGACTAGCTACGGACGCTAGAAAATACCGCAAAGATGCGGAAATGTCAAGCCTAGAATCTCTCGAATGTACCAAACAAAACAACGCCCCGCGCAGCGGTCGTGTCGGGTACGGGGTCGTTAGGGGCCTAGGGGCGACGGTCGAAATTTAAGCCCCTGACCCCGATTATTTCGGAATGCTGCGCAACACGCCACGTATCGCCTCACGGTGATCCGCGTACAGTTCCTCAAGCGACATCTTCTTCAGCTCTTCAACGGTGAACCATCGCGCCTCCGCTACTTCATCCGGATCGATGACGAGCACGTCAGTGTCAGTTGCGCCCTCGAAAAAAATACGCACGTGATATTCCTTCGACGCGCCGTTCGTGCGGTAAAAATCCTTCCAGCCGATGATTCGACCGGGCACGACCGTAAGGCCGACCTCCTCGCGCGCTTCGCGCACCACCGTGTCGACAAGCGACTCACCGGGTTCCATGTTGCCGCCGGCGAGTTTCCATCCCGGCTTCCCTACCTTATCGCGCATCAACGCAATCCGGCCGTGATGTCGGACGAGACAGTACGGCTTGATCGAAACTAGCGACGCATTTTCCATGTCAGTTCGCGACGCCGACGGTCAGTACCTTCGTGTCGACCCGTTGCATGCGCCAACACCCGTCGACCTTCTTCGTCGTCCACGTGAGCCGCGTGACCTTACCGCCATTCGTCGCGGCATCGCTGATATCGCTCCACGGGAACCCGGTACTTTCGCCATCCACGGTGAGCGGCACTGCGCGGTAGTCCTTAAGCGCCTGTTCGAGCGTCTGCTTATCCGTGGCGGTGATGCCCGGCACGTAGTACCGCCGGACGGTCCGACTGTCGTGACTCGTAAGCGCGGTAAGGAACGGTCCAAGGTAGTCGCGCGAATCGTCGTAGCTGTACTGGATCGTCTTCGGTTTCGGGCACGTCGTCGTCGGCAAGTTCGTGACGACATACCATCCGAGCCCGCCGAGGACGAGCACGGTCAATCCTATCGCGTAGAACGCCAACGCTGAAACACGTCGACGTGGTGTTGACGGCATACCTGGGATCGGTGGCATCGTGTCCATATGGTTTGTGTGAATTGTTCTTTAATTCATGATAGCACAAAACCATGCCGACAGTACCGTCAGCGTGATTTCCTCGAGGCTATTTTTCCAGATCGACTATCTCGTCGATCCGCACTTTTAAGACGAAATCCGGAATGTGCGACACCATGATCATCGCACCTTGGAACTTGTCGAGCGCTTCGGCCAACACGGGAAGATGACGGAAGTTGATGTGGTTCGTGGGCTCGTCAAGAATGAGAAGCCCCGGCTGCAGTAAGACCAGTCGACAGAACGACAGCAGGCCTTTCTGCCCCTCGGACATCGACTTGATCGCGCTCGCGAGAAGCGCGCCGTCGAGTAGAAATCCCGCGGCTGTCGATCGCAACTTCTGCTCGTCGAACTTCACCATGACTTCCTTCAGCGCATCGAATGCCGTCTGCTCACCATCGAGGTTACCGAAGTCCTGCTGATAGTAGCCAATGACGACGTCAGGCGGGATCGTCACGTGCGCGGACTCGTTCATCGCGATCGCGTGCAGGAGCGTGCTCTTACCGATACCGTTCGGACCGGCGACCAATATGTGCATGTCCTTCCGTACGATGACGTCGATCGTCTTGTCCTTCGCGACGTGGTCCTTCACGATCGTAACCGACCGGATCTCGGCGATCTTGCCATGGAAATGGACGTCGAACTGCTGTGCGGGGATCACGAACGGACGTATCGTCTTGTCCTCACGCCGAACCTCGACGAGGTTTTCCTCGGCTTCTTCCGCAGCCGTGCGCATTCGCTTCGCCACGCCGCGCAATTTGCCACCTTTGTGCGCGAACACTTCTGCTTGCGCACGCTTCTCGACGATCTGCCGCTGCATACGCGCGTTCTGAAGATTTTCACGTTCGATACGCGCCTGGATCTCCGCGACGACGTCGTGGTAGTTGCCGATATACTGTTCGACCTTCTTCGAATGCGCATCGAGGTACAAAACGCCGTCAGAGAAGCAGTTCAGGAAATCGGCGTCGTGCGAAATCACGAGCACGGTCTTCTCGTACGTCATGAGGAAGCCCGTAAGATGGTCGATGCCGTACTGGTCGAGATTGTTCGTCGGCTCATCCAAAAGAAGCAGATCCGGATTCTGAATCAACGCGTGTGCCAACAGCAACCGCGCCTGCTGACCACCGGACAGTTGCTCCACTTTCTTATCGAGCGGCAATGATAGATGCACGACCTCAAACACGTCCTTAATGAGCTTATCGAGCGCGTACTGCACTTCGTCGAACGCCGTCGCAAAATACTCGCGGATCGTGAGCTCTTTGTGCTCGGCTTGCATGACCTGCCGCGCAATCGCGACGGTCGCGTCGGTCGGCGATCGGAACACGGCACCTTCGGTCGGGACAAGCTCGCCTGTGATCATCTTGAGGATCGTGCTCTTGCCTGCGCCGTTCT
>CAINXF010000140.1 GCA_903854795.1 Candidatus Kerfeldbacteria bacterium | reverse complement strand
GTGATGCCCTTCTTCTTCCTGCCAAGTAATGGAAAATCCTTCAGTGTCCTGGACGACCTGCCTGTCGGGAGCACTGAGCCGCAGGACTACTGTAAGGTGTACTCCTTCACCGGCGCAGACCTCGCGGTGAACACGCACTACACCGTCGGTATCGACAACAAGTACGTCACCGATGATAAAGGGACGACGCTACAGTTCGGGACGATCCCGGCCGGGACGCCGGGCGCACCATGGTCCGGCGACAAAGGGAGCAACGGTCACGTCGGATGGACGTTCGACGTGAAGGAACCGGGCAAGTGCGCCGACCCGCCGGTCATCACCTCGATCGAGCCACCCCGTGGTACCACTGGTCAGTGCGTGACCGTGAACGGTTATAATTTCGATCCGAAACCTTCTGATGGACAGAAGAACGGCGATGACCTGCTGTACAACCACGTGAGCATCGATACCGGCTTAATACCGCCCGATTCGAACATTCTTTCGTGGAACAACACACAGATCCCCGCGACGATGCCTGCGGGAGCGATCGGCGACATTCCGGTTAACGTGACTTCGCGGTTCCTCGATCCGTTCGGCTTGTTAACGAGTCCGGACGGAGTGACGTGGCAGAAGATCGCAGGTGCAGCGTCGACCGGGCCGTGTCTTTCGTCGCTCGAGCCGAACAACGGTCTCAATAGCTCGACATTTACTGCGAAGGGTAAACGGATCAATAAGGATTCGACGATCCAGATCGTCAGGTTTGGTGCGTTCTCACCGTCGTTCCTTACTTGGAAGGAAGATTCCGTTGAGGGGATTTCGGTGCCAGGACCTGCGACACCGGCAATTTACAAGGTGAACGTGACGAACGACGTAGGGACGTCGAACAGGCTGGACTTTACCGTAAAGCCGATACCGCCCGGTCAGCCGATCGTGCTAGACCACCAGCCGCCTTCGTGCATTTCGTCCTGTCTCGGTGCTGACATCAACGCGACGTTTAACGTGGCGGTCGATGTGGCGACGCTGACGACCTCGAACATCAAGGTGAAACAATGCAGCGACCAGACGTGCACATCGTTCGGTACCGATGTCACCATTTCTTCGCTCATTCCGGACCTCGGAGGAACAAAGGTGAGGATCTTGCCAGCAGCCGGACAGATCACCGCAGGGAAGTGGTATCGCGTGGTGCTCACCGACGGCATCACGGGTGAGCCTGCCGGTCCGGACAAGGGCAAACTTGGCGGCCTGAACTATCGTGACGCGTCCGGCGCAGGCGATAACGATGCGTATTCATGGATCTTCAAGACCGCGGCCGCCGGTGCGGAAGGGTGTGTGCTCGGTAAGGTATCGCTCAGCCCGAAGAATTACACGATGCATGCTGTTGACGAGACACATGGGTACACCGCTGAGGCGTACACCGAACCGAACAGTTGCAGTTCGTCAGGGCAAGAGATCACGACGAGCGTCGCGTGGACATGGGATACGAACCCGATCTACGCGTCGTATACTCAACCGCTCAATCAGTGGAACGCGCTCGTCAAAGCGGTGAGCCAAACAGTTCCTGGCTCGACGATGGTCCATGCGACCGCTAATCTAAGTATGACAGGGACCGGTGACCTGACGATCGATTTTGCGTACTGCACCAGTGACGCCGATTGCATCAAGAGCGATAGTAGTTGTGCAGGAAGCACGTGTGACGCCACGTCGCATCGGTGCACCCCGGTGATCACCAGTTTCTCACCCAACGAGGGCGCGATCGGCACGTGGGTCGGCATCAGCGGATGCTATTTCGATAACTATAAGAAGGGCGCGTGCGTCGATGAGGACGTAGGGAAGTTATGTGATACTGATAACGACTGCGGTACGGCCGGCCATTGTAACGGCGGGAGCGCGATACTGTTCACGAACGCTCGCCGGAGCCTTTGGCCGAATCCCGCGATATGTCCTGCGGTCCAGTGGACACCGACCGACATCACGGCAGAGGTGCCGAACAGACAGCGAGCCACTGAGCAGGCGGTGCCTGGTCCAATTACCATCCAACGGTGGGACGGCAAGACGTTCACGACGCCGAACAATCCTGCTGGTATATTCAACGTCGATCCTACGAAGATCACGCCGGGCATCTGCCGACTTGACCCGATTGCCGGGTCGGAGACGACGAAGGTCAAGATCGTCGGCCAGAATTTCGGTAACGCGAAAGGAACGAGCCGCGTACTCTTCTATAAAGAGCTCGAGGCCGTTACGTCCTCATGGTCGGATTCCGAGATCATGTCCGTGGCGCCTATCGGGATTGAAAATAATATGACCTTTACCTACGCGTATCCTGCGGGAAAGATCTGGGCACGGAAAGAGGTTGCGGTTCAGAACGGCACGAGCGGACTCTGGAGCAATGTCGCGAATTTTGATGTGAAGCCGCCGGGATGTATCTCTTGTACCGATGACACCATGTGCGGCGCGGGTAACGGGTGCGGCTCGAATGGTTGTTGCGGAACGATCCCGAAGGTCATCTCAGAGAACCCGACGGACGGCGCGACCAATGTCTGTCGGAATTCGCTCATCAGCGCGACGTTCGATCAGGCGATGGACGCCAGCTCGATCAATAAAACGTCCGTCCATCTGTACAAGGATCTGATATCCTCGGGCACTGCCGGTATCGAAGACATCGCCCTTAAGAGCATCGCATACAACGATGTCACGAAGCAGATGACGATCGATGCCGGTCTCCTCGATCGGAACGCGCACTATACCGTCTCAATGGGGGAAAAAGGCGTGCTCGGGTATAACGTCGACCTGGAGAAGTGGACCTCGCCCACGCAGCCGGAAGGTATCGCGGTCGCGTATGGCGTGACCCAAGGACCTCCGCGGCCCGGTTCGGCGGGCGTCCATTCGATGGTGCTCGACTACATCGCGAACCCGAGCGGCGTTACTAGTCAGCATAACGGTGTACTCGTGATCACGCCGTCGACGACCGCGAACCGGAAGTTTCATGTCACTGGTTGGGTGCGGTACGTCGATGACGGGACGAATTATTCGCACACATGGGATGTGTACATGGCCTCACCGTTCAATTGGACGCGGGAGCAGATAGATAAGTCACAGCAAGCTGGCGGCGGCCTGATCACAAGGTGTTGGGGGCCACGAGCATATTTAGATATACACGTTACTCCTTATCTTCCGGGAGCGTGTGACAGCGCGGGGTCTGGTTACGACCTCTACACTAACGCGGCATTCCCTTACAACCCGAACGGCGGCCTGTTCCTTTACCATGACGCTCCCTACGACAGTGGCTGGAAATACGTTGATTTCACACTTGGGAACTCGAGCGGTTTAGACGCGGGTCTCGTCATCAACTGTTTCGCGAGAAAGGGTGCCACCGTATACTGCGATGACATCCAGGTGACGGAAGTTAATTCGGGCACCGTGCGGAGCGCAGCTGGCGTTGCAATCGATACTACGAAATGGTCGTTCACCACGGCTAATATGGCCGGCGCGTGTCAGGTCAGTCGCGTCGGGGTGACTCCCTCGACGTGGACGTTCATGTCGTCCGATCCGTCCAGCGCGCTTAGCAGCAATACGTTCACTGCGCACGCCTACTCGGATAATGGCAATGAGCTCGATCAGATGACCGGTATATTGGAGTGGACATGGTCGTGGTCAAAGGCCAAACCGGGGTATTTCACACTCTCGACACCGTCCAATCTCGTCACGAATACGATCCAGTCGCTGCCGAAACAGGGAAGGACGCTCCTCGTTGCAACGGTGAATCCGATCGCTAAATCGGCAGGAGGACCTGTGGGTCAGACGAAGACCGTTCTAGGTTCGGCGACGATCAATAATATCGTCTGTCATCTCCCGTGGAAGCCGCAGTCTGCTAGTAAGTATGGGTATACTGACACCGCGGCCAACTGTACGATCGTGAATGGCGCTGCATCATGTACGGACTACCATTTTGACCTCGGCTACTGTATGGACGGCGGTCTGCCAAACCTCGCCGCTTCCGCGATCACCCAGTATGAGCCGACCGGCACGCCGACGCTCCTCAAGGAGTTCCTGTTCAAGGAGCCAAGCAAGGACGCCAAGGACGCTATCGGTATCAGGATCTACAACAACGTCGAGGGACTTTCGGCGTCAGGATGGTACGCGAAGTACGCGGCGAAGCCGAGGGCGACGCTTCCGCAGACGGTCGATGGATACGACGCGGTTCGAGACGGGACGACCGTATACGTCGGTGCGAGCGATTTCGATGGTTCGCATTTTAGTTCGAAGATCTACCTCATTTCCTATACGAGCGGAGCCGACGCGAAGATTGTGAACATTTTCGGTCAGTTGCTGGACGGTTGGTTCTTCAACAACAACGTGAATGGCATCTGCAATCCTACGGCCCCTGAGGAAGAGAGAATCTCTGATAAGATATGCGTGCAGCGCGACCTGAAGCGGATCGCCGGACTTTCCGATATCATCCAGTACCTTCGGAAGTACAAGTCAGGCAATGGAACGTATCCGAAACTTGATGCAGGGTCGTACATCGCAGGGTTGTCTTTCTCGACGTGGCCCTCGTGGCAGCAGACACTCGGTGGCACGCTTAAGCAGACACTCCCGGTCGATCCGATCAATAAGATAGAGAATTGTCCTGACACGCAATCGCAGGATGGCACTTGCTGGAGCGAGGCAACGAAGACGTTCATCTGCACTGGTTCGCCGAATGCCTCGAACGTCTTGGCGTATACCGCAAAAACCTGTATCGATGGTCCGTTTCTTGGCAGGCCATGCATTGATGGTACATTTTGCACATGCGGCGTAGGCGTCGGAGCAAAATTATTTACCCATCTTGAGTATACTGGCCCTGGAACGTGGATCACCTCATTCTGTGACCACAGCCACGATATGCTGTTTAACGGCACGCCCTGCACGTACGACGGAGGGTGCGGCTTAAATAGATGTGTCCCAGCGGATTTTTCGGGCCTCTGTCCTACCGGCTCCGACTGCAGCTGTCTTAATTATTCCTTTGGACCATAACCTATGGATCAGCCGGACAAAGAGATTACATTGAAAAAAAACAGTTTTTTCCGTATAATGATGATAGTGCTGGTTGTAATCGTGGTGATTGCCGCTGTTGCCGCCGCTTACATGTTCTTTTGGAAAAAATCCGATTCATCAACGAATTCCTCGGTAAATAACAATCGTACCAACGCCGCAGCTACGAACCGGCAATTCAATACGGGTGCAGGTGGTACCGTAGCGGATGCGGATCATGACGGCCTTTCAGATGCAGAAGAGGCCACGCTCGGCACCAATCCAACGGATGCCGATACCGACCATGACGGACTCTCCGATTTTGATGAAGTGAAGAAATACCATACGAATCCTAAGAGTGCGCATTCCGGGACGCTCGCCATCACCGATGGTCAGGCGGTTGCGCAGGGGATCGATCCGCTCACTGGTAATAAACTGTTCGCCACGGTTCCGCCCGCCAACGTCAATAAATAATATACCACCCAACAATCAATTAAGGAGACCACACTATGTTCGACAACGAGCCAGTCCAAATGCCACCCGCAAGTCCAACGCCTCAGCCTCAGACGCCCCCTCAGGACATTCATACGATGCCTGAACGTTTTCTTGATAATGGTGCGACCGGTGGAACGCCGTCAGCGGGCGGGAAGGGGACCAGTGGTTTGGGAAAGAAATTGATGATCGCTGGTATTTGCGTCGTCGTCGTGGGTGCGCTCGGTGCGGGTGCGTGGTACTACTTCACGAAAATGACCAACAAAAACACGGAGAACGAGAACACCTCGGTGGTCAACACGAATAAGACGAACCAGAACGTTAACACGAACCTGAATCAGAATCAGAATGCGAACGTGAATTTGAATACGAATAGCCTTCTGAACTCGAATATCAACGTGAACGATAACTTGAACACGAATCTGAATCTGAACGTCAACACGAATCTGAACCTCAATTCGAACTCCAATCTTAACTCGAACGTCAACACGAACACGAATACAAGCGTGTCGACGATCGGTGCGCCACTGCCGTCATCGACCGACAGTGACAGCGATGGTCTCACGGACGTGGAAGAGCAGGTCTACGGCACCAATGCGAACAATCCCGATACTGATGGTGATGGGTTTATTGATGGCATGAGGAAGCTCGCAAACGGATCGTATGAGGGTGAGTCCTACAATGGCTATTGCCCGACGAAACCCGGGAGCGTACGACTCGACGACGCGACGTGCGCTGCGGTCAGGACCTATACGAACACGACGTTCAACTATGCGATGTGGGTACCGAAGAACTGGCTCGTACAGCCGACCACCACGGACGAGAAGACGGTCATTATTACGCCGGACATCGCCACGTCTGAATTCTTCCAGGTCTCGGTCCTCGATAACCCTTCGCAGCTTACCGCAAAGAACTACTACCTGAGCCTCAATCCGGGTGTCGATCCGACGGTTGTTAAAGATGCGACGACGAACGGCCTTGACGGTGTCATGAGCCTCGATCAGACCACGGTGTACCTCGTGAAGGGGACAAAGATCTACGTCTTGACCTATAACACCGATTCGTTGACCAAGGTGAATTTCCGAACGACCTTCACGATCATGTATCGCAGTTTCAGGCTTGTCGCCCCTTCAACGACGAACACAAACGTCAGCACGGTCAACACGAACCAGTAGTGGCGAGCAAACGAACGAGCTATGCCGTGTGATGTCAGCGCGACAACGGCACTGTCGGTTCCGCGTCGGCGGATCCTACGAACCGCACATGCGGCGCTCCGTATGCTCGGCTACGACCTGACCGCGGTCACCGTTTCACTCGCGTTCGTAGGGGACCGCGACATGCGTTCGTTCAATCGACGGTATCGCCACGCGCAGGGGACCACTGACGTGCTCTCGTTCCCCGGCAACGGCAGCATGCTCGGGGAGATCGTGATCTCGGTGCCACAGGCGAAGCGACAGGCGCGCCACTACGGACAGCCGCTCGCGGAGGAGCTCGACCTACTGATCGTCCATGGACTGCTCCACCTCGCGGGGCATACGCATGGCACTGCCGCGTCCCGTGCTCATATGCAGCGTCTCGAGCAACGACTGCTTTCCGGATCCTCGCTCATCCATCGTTCAACGGGTACCGCATGAGATATACCACGACGTTCCGTCACGCCCTCGAGGGACTCCGCTACAGCTTCCTTCATGAGCGTAATTTCCGGATTCATACCGTGTTCGCGGCGGTCGCCCTGGTGCTGGCATGGGCGCTCCACATCAGCGCGACGCAATGGCTCTTCATCATCACCGCGATCGCGTCAGTCATCGCCCTTGAAATAGTGAATACCGTGTTCGAGCGGGTCGTGGACATGTTCCAACCCCGCGTGCACCACTATGCCGGCATCGTCAAAGACCTCATGGCGGCCGCGGTGCTCGTCGCAGCTCTCTCAGCAATCCTCGTGGGCGCACTCATCTTTATTCCTTTACTCATCACTCGTCTATCCTAGCTATGGCAAAAGAATCATTCATCACCGGTCTCGATATTGGCTCAATGAACATCCGCGTCGCCGTCGGTCAGATCCAGCCCAATTCCTCATCGGTGCATATTGTCGGTGCGGCGGAACATGAGGCGCACGGTATTTCCCGGGGTTCAGTGACGAGCATCGAGGATGCGGTCAGTGCAATCTCGCAGTCGCTCGAGACCGTCGAGCGCATGACCGGCATCCCCACGCACCACGCGTTCGTCGGCATCGGCGGGACGCACATCACTTCGCTTGAGAGTCATGGTGTGGTCGCGGTCTCACGCGCGGATGGCGAGATAAAGGAAGACGACATCGATCGCGTCGTCGAAGCGGCGCAGACCGTCGCGACGCCCCCGAATTACCAGATCCTCCATGTGATTCCGCGCACGTTCGCCGTGGATAACCAGCGTGGCATCAAGGATCCCGTCGGTATGACCGGCATGCGGCTCGAGGTTGACACACAGATCATCCAAGGACTCTCCGGGCAGATCAAGAGCATAGAGAAGACGGTGTTCAGGACCGGCTTATCGATCGACGATATCGTGCTCGGTGCCATGGCAGCCGCTGAATCCGCACTCACGAAACGTCAGAAGGAGCTTGGCGTTGCACTCGTCAACATCGGTGGTTCCACGACAAGCGTGGTCGTGTTCGAGGAAGGCGACGTGCTCCATGTGAAGGTGTTACCGGTTGGCGCTGGTCACCTCACGAACGATATCGCTATCGGACTGCGGACGTCGATCGACCTCGCCGAGCAAGTTAAGATCCATGTTGGCTCGGCATTGCCTGAATCGGTCGGTAAGCGTGAGGACGTGAATCTCGCGGAGTTCGAAGGCGGTGAGGAAACCGTCGTATCACGGAAACATGTCGCGGAGATCATCGAGGCCCGTCTCGAGGAGATTTTCAAGATGGTCGATAAGGAGTTGCAGTCGATCGACCGTTCGGGCATGTTGCCTGCCGGTATCGTATTGACCGGCGGGGGGGCCCAGCTTACCGGCATCCTCGATGTCGCAAAGAAGATATTCCGGTTGCCGGCCTCGGTCGGTCTTCCGCAGAACATCGTCACCGCCATCGACAAGGTGAATAGCCCGACCTTTACCACCGCGCTTGGTCTCGTCGCATGGGGCGCGAGCATGCAGGATCGAGCTGGCCTATTCAGCAAGTCACCTGACTTCTCATCGGTCAAGGCGGTTACCAATCGTCTGAGAGGCGTATTTAAGAATTTCATCAAATGAGCCAACCGCGGGATGGTAGGCGATCGCGCACGGTGTTGCTCTCCGGTCTCGTCGTCGCCCTTGTGGCAGTGACCGCCACGGCGTTGTATCACAAGAATCCTCAAAAAGGGACCGTCACGATCAGCGCGAGTCGGTCAGTGACAAGTGATCCGACGAGCGCTTGGCCGGTGTACTATTTTCATGCGTTCAATATGACTGTGCCGTTGCTGCCTGGTATGGTGGTGTGCGAGGATGGCGATAACTTTTTTTCGGTGAGGAATACCTCGTGCGATTCGGCGATTAAGCCATCGTTCGTCGTGCGGAGGAATGCTGCATGGGATGCAATGACAACCGTCGCCGCGTTCGACGACGCGTATGGGCAGCAGTTGAAGGAGGGAGGACTCGCCACCATCGGTACTCAGGGGCTTCTTCTCGGTGGTAAGCCCGTGTCCATTCAGGTCTATAATTTTTCAGATTCCTTCGCCGGTGCGGTTGCGACGGAAGCATTGAACGTCAACATAAGTTCGAAGAAGGTGGCGATCGATATCAACCGTGATACGCCGCCGCATGCGGATGGAGCGCAGTTTACCGCCGACGAATTGACGAAATTGTTTCTTGAGCACGTGGTGCTTTCACCGCAGCCCGTAAGTGCGAAAAATACCACGACCTCCGAATGGCTGGTACTCAACGATGTCACGGACGGTTTCTCAATCAGCTATCCGTCGAAGAGTGCACCGTATGAACCGGCATCGCCTGCAAAACTCGCGGTCACGTTCGGGAATCAGGTACGGCTAGAGGTTAGGACGGGCAATAGCGTCGATGCGACACGCGGATTGCTTACAGGATTTCGTAAGCTCACCGAGAAATTGATCACAGTGAACAAAATTCCAGTGAATGAGGAGCGCTACGTTCCCGACAATCCGCCAGGATCGGCACAACGTCTTTTGTTCGTATCGTTCACGAAGGGCAAAAAGACCGTTGGCGTGACCTTTACCTTCTCCGGTGACAGTGCTGAGGAGACGCAGTTCGAAACCCTGCTCGGCACGTTCGCGTTTTCTGGTACGCAGACATAATCAACTCGATGAGCATATTTAGTGTTCGTGAGCCCAAAAAGTGCTGTAATAGAGCGCTTTTTTGAATCCATCGTTTGCATGGTCGAGTTGTCAGAAGGGTGTTTTGACATGCTTTGATTGAACACCTACAATGATAGGGTACGTGGGCTATCCACAGCCTGCCGCTGAGTAAGACACGTTAACCGAAACCTCCAATGCCAACCGAAGTGAAACCCGAAATAGAAACGTTCGCGAAGATCAAAGTGGTCGGCGTCGGTGGTTCCGGCAACTCGGCTATCAATCGGATGATGCGCTCGAAGATTCGCGGCATCGAATTTGTCGCGGTCAACACTGATGCGCAGGCATTACATCATAGTTCAGCGCCGCACAAGATCCACATCGGAAAGACGACTACGCGTGGCCTCGGTGCAGGTATGGACCCTGAGCTCGGGAAGAAAGCGGCCGAGGAAAACGCCGACGAGATCCATGACATGCTGAAGGGGAGTGATATGGTGTTCATCACGTGCGGTCTCGGCGGCGGCACCGGCACGGGCGCGGCACCAGTCGTTGCAGAGATCGCGAAGGATGTTGGCGCGCTTACGGTCGCCGTGGTCACGAAGCCGTTCACCTTCGAAGGAGCACAGCGCAAGTCGATCGCCGAACAAGGGTATGTCGAACTTCGCGACAAGGTCGACACTATCATTACCATTCCGAACGATCGGTTACTACAGATCATCGACAAGAAGACCTCGCTCCTCGAAGCGTTCGACACCGTCGACGATGTCCTCCGTCAGGGTGTTCAAGGCATCGCGGAACTCATCACGGTCCCGGGTCTTATCAACGTCGACTTCGCTGACGTGAAGGCGATCATGGAGAACCAGGGATCTGCGCTCATGGGCATCGGCCAGTCGAGCGGCGAGAACAGGGCGATCGAAGCGGCGAAGGCCGCGGTCGATTCCCCGTTGCTCGAACTCTCGATCGACGGCGCGAAGGGTATTCTCTTCACGGTCACCGGCGGCCCGAACCTCGGTATGCATGAGGTCAACGAGGCTGCGCGTGTTATTACCGGTTCCGCTGACCCGAATGCCAAGATCATCTTCGGTGCCGTGGTCGACGAGGACCTCAAGGACGACATCAAGATCACCGTCATCGCCACTGGATTCGGTAAGGGCGATGGCAGGGCGGTGCGTGCGAAGTCTGCCACGGTGTTCGGCTATCAGGATACCCCTGGATTCGCGCCCTCAGTGTCCGCTCCTACCATGATGCCACCTTCCCGTAACGTGCCCCCGCCGCCTTCTGCCGCTCCAAAAATGCCTGAAAAGACGAAGGAAGAGGAAGACCTCGAGATTCCGACGTTCATCAGGAAGAAAATGATGTAAGGCAGTGGTCGCCGGAAGGTCGGCGACCATCGGGTGAGATATCCACAAGACGTAGATCAGCGCTACCGCCCTATAAGGGGAGCGGAAACTAAATTGCTGCGGAAAAGCTGAAGAAATCGCAGGGTTCTCCCGGAACGCGATTTCTTGACCACTACCATATTTGGTAGTATGATGACCCTGAGAGGCACAAGATATTGTAGATAGGTACGCCTGGACCGGATGGCAATGGGCCGATTGCCTGCGGCCCGACGATAAGCAACCCACGAACTACCATGCGCTGTCCCGCGTGCCACAACATTGACACAAAAGTCACGGATTCCCGAATGGTGAACGAGGGTGTGGCGGTACGCCGCCGCCGGGAATGCGTCGAGTGCGGATTCCGTTTTTCCTCATACGAGGAGGTTGAGATCCTCAACCTTACCGTCGTGAAACGGGACGGACGGCGAGAGCCGTATTCGCGCGACAAGCTCGAAGCGGGCTTGAAACGCGCCTTCGAGAAACGTCCGATCACGCATGAGGCCTTCCGGCGTCTCGTCAACATCATCGAGCGCGATATCCAACTCAAAGGGAGGAACGAGATCACCTCGAAGCAGATCGGAGAAGCGGTCATGAAACGTCTGAAGAAGGCCGATCCCGTCGCGTACATCCGTTTCGCATCAGTGTATAGGTCTTTCACGGACGCCGAGAGTTTCTGGGAGGAGCTGAAGCTTTTCCAGCGCGGTCGGCGCCGAACGAACACCCCGCGACAAAAATAATTAACAACCACGCCTACGCATATGAACGGCCCCGAATCGTCACCCAAGCTCGTTGCTTCCCAAGCGGTAGATCAGGAATTGAGGACGATTATTACCGAGGCGTTGGTTGAGGGTAGGAAACCGGCCGACGAGGCGCTGTTTTCTGATATGAGCGAGAACGCGATCAAGGTGCTCGAGAAGCGGTACCTGAAGAAGCTGGACGGCAAACCTGCGGAGAAACCGATCGACATGTTTCGTCGCGTGGCGAACAACATCGCACAGGCCGATGCGCGGTACGGCGCGACGCCCGCGAAGGTGGCGAAGACCGAAGAGGAGTTCTTCCAACTGATGGCGACGAGGGATTTCCTCCCGAACTCGCCGTGTCTGATGAATGCCGGCAGGGATTTTCAGCAACTCTCGGCGTGCTTCGTGCTCCCGGTCGAGGATTCGATCGAGGGTATCTTTGAGACCATCAAGCATCAGGCGATCATCCACCAGTCGGGCGGCGGGACCGGATTCTCGTTCTCGAAGCTCCGCCCGAAAGGCAGTCTCGTGAAGACGACGCATGGCGTGGCCTCGGGACCGGTGTCGTTCATGCGTATCTTCAACCTCGCCACGGAGATCGTGAAACAGGGCGGGACGCGACGCGGCGCGAACATGGGCATCCTCCGCATCGACCACCCAGACGTGCTGCAGTTCATCAAGTTGAAGGAAGACCTGAACGAGATGAAGAACTTCAACGTCTCAGTCGCGGTCACGGAGAAGTTTATGCAGGCGCTCGCAAAGAAGGAGTCGTACGACCTCATCGATCCGCATACGAACTTGCCGATCGGCAAGCAGGACGCACAGCAGATCTGGGACCTCCTCGTGCACCACGCGTGGCTCACCGGCGATCCGGGCGTGCTGTTCGTCGATCGTGCGAACGAGACAAATCCCGCGAAGCACGTCGAGACGCTCGAGGCGACGAACCCCTGCGGCGAGCAATGGCTTGCGGCCTACGATTCATGTAACCTCGGCTCGATCAGCCTCCAGCGGTTCGTGAAGCGGACGAAAGCCGGCAATGCCACGGTCGACTGGCCGCGTCTAAAGAAGGCCGTCAACCAGGCAACACATTTCCTCGACAACGTGATCGATATGAACCGATATCCGATCCCACAGATCGCCGAAAAGACCTTGTCGAACCGACGGATCGGTCTCGGCGTCATGGGCTTCGCGGATTTCCTGATCGAGCTCGAAATTCCCTACAACTCGAAGGAAGGCCAGGCGATGGGGAAGAAGACGATGAAGTTCATCCAGGACGCGGTTTTCGAAGCGTCCTCGGCGCTCGGCAAGACGCGCGGCAACTTCCCGAACTATCCTGGCTCCGAGTACGAGAAGCGCGGGATCCCGATGCGCAACGTCGCGCGGACGACGATCGCCCCGACCGGGACGATCTCGATGATCGCCGACTGTAGCTCAGGATTGGAACCGCTCTTCGCCGTCGTGTTCACGAAGACCGTCATGGACGGTACATCGCTCGTCTATGTTCACCCGACGTTCGAGGCGATCGCGAAGAAGGAAGGCTGGTACTCGAAGGAGCTCATGGAGAAGATCGCGTACGAAGGCTCGATCCAGTCGTTTAAGGAGATTCCGGAGAAATGGAAGAAGGCGTTTGTGACGGCATCGGACTGTTCGCCAGAGGACCACGTGCGTATGCAGGCGGCGTTCCAAGAGTACGTCGATAACGCCATCTCGAAGACCGTGAATTTCCCGTTCACTGCGACCGAGGCCGACGTGCGCAAGGTGTACAACATGGCGTACGAGCTCGGGTGCAAAGGTGTCACGATCTTCCGCGACGGTTGTCGCGACGAGCAAGTACTTACGACCGGCAAGACCGTGCTGAACAACAGCCAGAAGGTGCCGGTGGTACCGCCGCAGATCACGCCCGTGGTGGTCGCCCCGACCGGGGATGGACTCGCACCGCGTACCCGTCCTGAGGTGTTGAAGGGGACGACGTACAAAGTGAACACGCCGTACGGCTCGCTCTACATCACGATCAATGACGACGAGCAGAATCGTCCGTTCGAGGTGTTCGCGACGATCGGTAAGAACGGCGGGTTCTTCGCGGCGCAATCGGAGTCTATCTGTCGGCTCGTGTCGTTAAGCTTACGCGCCGGCGTGTCACCCGAAGAGATCGTCGATCAGATCAAGGGCATCCGTGGACCGGACGTGTCGTGGCACGATGGCGGCCAGATCCTTTCGCTTCCTGATGCGATCGCGAAGATCCTCGAGAAGCACATCACGCGCGACCAGCAGAAGCTCGACCTGAAGTTGGACGAACCGGTCCAGGCGGTTGCGGCGCCGTCAGTCGCGCCGGTCGTCTCGAACGGCAACGTCTATAAACGTAAGAATTCCATCGCCAATACTGGCTATGCACCGGCGTGTCCGGATTGTGGCACGATGCTCGCGATCGAAGAGGGATGCATGAAGTGCCATGCGTGTGGGTTTAGTAAATGCGGGTAGGAAATACACCTCCCCCTGCCTGGCGGCAGTTCCCCTCCTCAATTGAGGAGGGGATACCGCGAAGCGGAGGGGAGGTCAAGCTTACGCCTGCGTCGTAACAAATATAGATGAGCGCGAGCTTCGCTCGCGCTCATTGGATGATACGTATCTAATGTCAGACTACGACCTACAACTCGACGTGATGAACGAACAAGGTGAAATGATTCGGCCTGAATCGGCCCTGGTTATACATCAGCAACATTTACTTCACCGCGCCGTGCACACGATGATCCATGATACTCAGGGAAGGTGGTTCGTCCGTCAGCGAAGCAAAGCGAAAGAGTTGTATCCTGGTGTATGGTCAAGTTCGGTC
>CAINXF010000139.1 GCA_903854795.1 Candidatus Kerfeldbacteria bacterium | reverse complement strand
CCCGTCAAAGATGTGGCACAATATCATCTTCGGGATCATGTTCTACTGGCTGATCAGTACGTTGCCGTCGGTTATTCGCGTACGACGACCGCGCTGGGCATACATCGTGGTGGTGGCCTGCATTGTCATCGCGGTCACCGCGATGGTCATTGAGGTGGCTTCACCCGTCCCGCAGAACACGCACCTCGAGGGAAGCTACGTTCCCTGGGCGTGGCACGTGCGGACAAAGTGAGGCATCATGACTGAAACGTCGGACGATTGTACCTGCCGGCTGCTCTACGTTCCTTCGGGATCGTGGAGCAGCCGGTGAAGTTTCTATATTTAGACATCAAGTCGCCCTTAATGTTAGCATGATGAGGAAGGATCCTATTCTAGATAGTGAACGTACATTACTGCTCATATGCGCAATAGAGAACACGTACCAGAAGAAGCACAGTTATTCGATGCGACTGCCGCAGCTTCAGAGCAACCCACGTCGGATACCGCAGAGACCGACCAGGCGCAAGAAGCTTCGCTATTAGCGAGGTTCCGTCGTTTTGCAGACTCAAGAATTGGTTTTCTCTTGAAACTCGGGACCGCATTGACGGTGACGTATGAAGCGGTGGGAAAGGTACTGCCGGAGATCAGCCGAGCGCAGCATGCGATCGCCGATGAGAAACGCTGGACGGAGCTGCAGACCGTCGATGCATCGATCGAGCGACCGAAGGTGCATATGTTGTCTGAAGCGACGCCCGAAGAGCGAATGAAGATTTTTCAAATACGCGATAAGGAATTCCGACTCGCCCTCGACGAGGCGTGCCAGGCAATTGAGACACAACTTCCGCCTAAGATGGCCGCTGAGACCATTACAAAGCTACGAGGGGTCCTGGCGGATTATCAGGTGTCCACTGTCGATCAGGCGTTGATGGACATGGGTATTCCGGTCGATGTACAGCGGCCATTCCCGGTCATTCGAGTGGCCTCAAGATTTGTCGGTGAAGGAACAAAAGCAACAAACGGAAAACTTGATGTGCGTGGTTCGCAGGGAATGTTCGAGCAACCGGGGTTCAGTACTGACGCTGATACGCTCATGGTGCGTCTTCAAAACGATCCACGTGATATTCGTGATACGTTCCAACATGAAGAAGTGCATTGGCGACTTTCGGGACTTGAGGCGAAGGAAGAAATGTCGGACCCTGTGGCAACCGCGCATGGTGAAACGAGAACGATGGCTGAGGGTATGGCTGAGTATGTAAACAAACAGCTTGCTCGGCATTTCGAAGGAAAGCCTCGCCCACACCCTAACTATGATTCGTATGTGTGGTCGGTAGACCGCATTATCGGTGCGTTGGGGCCTGAGCGGTTTTGGCACGCTATGGCGATGGGCGGTCAATCGGCGGTGCGTCGTGAACTTGATCTCGAGAAAGGGCCCGGTATGGCGAGCTTTATGCTTTCAGATCATGGTGGCGCAACGAGCCGAATGTTTGGTGAAAATCTCGATGATGCATTTGCTACGATGCAACGCCTTCACGCGCATGGTATGTGGAACCGTGGTGATATACAAGATGCATCAGAACGGCTTGCGCTAGGCGTGTCCCTTTTAGAGAACGCCGTATTACAAACATCAGATCACCGTCCAATCGGCTATATAATGCCAACCGAAGACGGTCTTGATGTGTGTATCGATGTGATGGGGCAACGGCAGCATTATACCGACGAGGTTGGAATCGCTGGACACCCTCTTAATAAGTTGCCTGATGTGGCAGCCGCGTGGAACAAATTTCGTCCAGTCGTATCGATGGATATGCCCGATAGTGAAAAACAGCAACGATTCTTAGCGTTCAGGGATTCCGTAGAAGCAATGATCGTCCACGAAGTACAGACGAAATGATTCGAATCGCGATGACGGATTAAGGAATTATTCTGGAATCGCGGAACGACCGTTAAATTTTATTATAAAGCGATGCGTTGTGCTTGACCGTCGCGGTGCACGGAGTACACTTGAGGTAATGAAGCGAATCGCTGTTATTGTCGTGTGTGTGTTTATGTCGCTGGCATTATGGACCGCCAACGCACATGCCGCGCCGGTTACGAGCGTGTTTTCGGTTGACGGCGTGAAGTTACGCTCGTTCCCGACGATCACGCCGGGTTCGAGTATCGCCACGGGCGATATCAACAATGATGAAGATCCCGAGATTGTGACAGGTTCGCCGCCGGGAGTACGGGCGCAGGTTTCGGTGTACGCGACCGATGGGACCCTGCTCGAGCGGTTTTATCCGTACGGGTCGGGGATGAAGGCAGGGATCAACGTCGCAGTCGGTGATCTTGAGGGAAGCGGTTTTTCACAGATCGTCGTCGCACCGCGCAAAGGCGCGGGACCGCAGGTGCTCCTCTACAGTATCGATGGCCAAAAATTGAGCAACGGCATTTGGGCGTACTCGAAGAAACTTTCGAGCGGCGTCAATCTTGCGGTTGCTGACATCGATGGCGAGGGCCGCGCCGAGATCATCATGGGCGTCGGTCCGGGGAGTGCACCACACTTGACGGCGTTCCGGAGCGAAGGTACGCGGCTTTGGAACACGTTTCCCTATGATATGGGTTTTCGCGGTGGGCTCGGCATCACGACGTTCGACGTCGACGGTAACGGTACGCCGGAGATCATAGTGGCGCCGCAGGCAAAGGCCAAGGCTGACGTGGCGATCATCGACCCGCTCACGCGTACGGTCCGCTCGACGTTCCGTGCTTTCGGCAACTATGGTGGTGGTGTCAGTATCGCAGGCCTTCACGTCGGCACGCAGCCGCGGATCGTCGTTGGTGCCGGTGCGGGCGGAGGACCGGACGTGCAGCAGTACGATCCCACGACCGGCCAGACCGTTGCACGGCATTTCTTCGCGTTTGACGCAACGTGGCGCGGCGGGGTCAACGTCGCGGCGATCGACATCAACAGCGACGGACAGCAGGAGATTATGACCGTGCCAGGTGTTGCGACACTTTCGGCGGCTGAGCTCGCCGCGGACAACGCGAGGTACGTCGAACCACAGGTCAATGGCGTCTCGTATTCGGATGAGAAGGTGCAGGCGGCGACTGGCTTCTTCTACACACACATACTCCGTGCCGATCTCGACGCCCCGAACTTGATCGTGAAGACGGTCGCATCGACGGACGGTGATTGCGAGGGTAGCTGTCCGGTCCACCCGCTACAGTACTACGTCGACCAAGCCGGTGGGTTCGCCGGAGTGAACGGCAGCTACTTTTGCCCGGCGAGCGATACGTCGTGCGCATGGAAGGTCGGAACATACTTCTGGCTCTGGTATAATTCCGTGTCGGGAACGTTCGTGAACATGACGCAGAATCCGTTCAACGTCGATCCGGTTCTGGCGTTCGGCGGGCAGAACGCACCATATTGGTATCCTATTTCGAAGGATTTCCACTCGAAGGAGGAGTTCGAGGCGACGAACGGCGTGTCGCTCACGGCACTCCTCTCGAACACGCCCATGCTTGTGCAGGACGGAAAGTTGGTCGTCAAGAAAAGTTCCCTCGATGCCTCACAGCGTTTAATCAAGGCGACGAGGGTCGGCATTGGTCTGAAGGGTAGGACGCTCGTCATCTTCGTGGCACAGCATGCAACCGTAGTCGACCTCGCATACGTCGCGGTCGCGCTCGGTCTCGAAAGTGCGCTTAACCTCGACGGCGGCTCGTCGACCGCGCTCACGTACAACAATATGTACAAAGCCGGTCCCGGACGAAACGTGCCGAACGCGATCGTGCTGGCGACGCGGTAGGGGAATTGCCGCCGCTTCGTAATTGCGCTAGGATTTCAGTGGAAAGGGAACACTTCGAAATGACGACTCCATCGACCTCCGTGAATCCGCACCTGATCGCACGCACTTCCGCGGCGCTCAGCGCGTTGTTGATCTTGATAGGTTCAGGTACGTTCGTGTACCATCGGCTCGAACACTGGACGTGGATCCAGTCGTTGTATTTCACGGTGGCGACGCTCACGACGGTCGGCTATGGTGATATTCATCCGACGAGCGATTCGTCGCGGTTGTTCACCGTCGTGTTCATCCTCGCGGGCGTCGGTATCGCCATCGCGGCATTGAGTATCCTCGCGGGCGCATATTTCGATCGAAGGACTTCTCGCATCATCGAGCGGCGCGATAATTCGTCGCGTTGAATCGTCAGGTTAGTATTTACTTATCGTTGGTATGAAAACATCGTATAAAGTCCTCATCGTAGTGGTGGTACTCGCGGTAGTGGGCTTTGTTATACGGTTCGTGATCGGCGGTCCAGAAGATTCGTGGATCTGTGACAACGGACAATGGGTGCAGCACGGCCATCCATCCGCGGTGAAACCGACGACGGGCTGCGGTGGAACAAATACGAACGCGAATATCAACGCAAATACGAACGCCGTCGATTCGAACACCATGACGGAGAACTCGAACGTCAATGCCGAAGTGATCTACCAATCAACGCTCAGTGAACTCGGTGCCCAGGACCTGACCGCCGCGCAAGCCGCTACGGTCCGCGCGGAGGTGCTG
>CAINXF010000138.1 GCA_903854795.1 Candidatus Kerfeldbacteria bacterium | reverse complement strand
CTGAAGTAGCTTGAATTTGTTGTATCTGCCGTAAAGAACGATAGTCGACAATTCGATGTTTTGCGCTTGATTTCAATGTTGCTCCCATGTCGGGAGCTTGCCACCCACACCCCTCCCATTCAGGACGAAAGGAGGCAGACAAAGTATGTCGTGGTCCTTCAAGCTGGGCACATAGGCTATGCCTTGGTGACCCTGTCGGAAGGCAACGGATCTGCCCGCCTCGACGTTCGAGTGCGGCACGGATCATATCCACCACCCTGGATCCGACCTTCCCTTAAGGGACATGCCTAGGCAGCCCACGCGGACGAAGTTTGTCCGAATCCTTCCCACTATTGGAGGTACCGAAGTACGCGTGACTCCGAAAGGTTGCGCGAAGTTGTATTCAATCACAAACAACGTGTTCCGCGCGGTTGAGGACTTAACGTTCTGGCTGTGACCGGAACATCTCCTGAGCGACCGCGCGGGACTTCATCGTCCAGCGACGTCACAACGAGTACGGAGAGTCTCTATGAACATACTCAGTCTGATCGGGACGAAGATCGAATTCGGCACGAAGAAGACGCAGGTGACGATCCTGACGACGTCGGCCATGACGGGCGAGGACTCGATCGCGTGAACCGAAGACCTGCAACTCCTACACCCGTGGGCAGGAGGCGACTGTTAACCGCCGAGCCTGACCCGCACCGCGGTACGCGCGTTCCGCGGGCCGCATTGGCTGCAACGCGCAGCTGAACCACGGCGGCGGTAGCACTCCCGATGCGAACGTCACGTTCGGCCTGCTGCCCTCTCCTAACCGAGCTTGAGGGTAAGACGCCAAACACGATTGTGTCGTAAGCTACGAGCTTATACTCGGGAGTGTGCTGCCGCTGTTGTACCACGATCACGAAGTTCGGTTTCGTGCCAGTACGGAGGATCCCCTATGCGTGCGATCATCGTTTTCTCGACGAAGTCCCTCGGCGACAGCGAGGGCTGATCAACCGCGCGAACTCCGCGTCATCGGAATACGGCGAGGTGTGAGCACCTCGGATTGCCGATGGCACGCCATCACGTTGGAGGGTACGCGCCTTCAGCGGTGGCAACACCAGCAACATGCGACGGCGCCTGTGCATCCGAGGACGATCACGCCGACCCCAGTGAGGGACGGACGCTTCGGTTGCAGCCAACCTCGGAGCACGGCGCCGCCTCTGACGCCAACAACAATCGACGGTCGGGAGCCGGGTTACCCTTGGGCTTCTGTCAGAAGCACGACTGGGCCTTGTGGTTCCGGCTCCCGACATTGTTCCGTTGCTTCTTCCTCACGACGAGGAATACCCAACCATGCATGGAAGAACGTTCCCGCTGAATCCGTTCGGGCTCTGCAGCGAAGTGCTGCCGTCCCCGATCGTCCAGTTCATCGGACATCGGAGAGTTGCGCGGTGCGGCAACGGTGCGGATCACCGTGAGGATCGGCGAATTTGGTCCGGCCGATATGTGCCAGGCTGAAGTAAGACGCATGTCTGACCCAAGTGTTGGGACGGGCGCAAACGTGACGTGAAGAGGGGCGGAAATCCTGTTGGGGGATTCCTCTTACGTTCCGGGAGCGCCCGCTCCCTCTAGCTCTTTCAGCACTGTTTCGGTGCACATCACTTCTGTACTAGGCGGGGTCCATACACATGGATTGCCCGCGTTTTTGTTTACTTTGATTTTCTTCAGGTACCGGCGTACACTACGGTTGCATATGTCACTACCCCACACCAAGGAAGAATGCGCATTGCGAAAGGCTGGTCATTGGCATATTGCGGGTTCTGACGAGGTCGGGAAAGGCGCGTGGGCTGGACCGATCGTCGCGGCCGCGGTGGTGTTGCCAGAGAGGTTCCCGGTGAAGGGCGTGAAGGATTCGAAGCAGCTCTCGGCCGCCGCGCGCGAGAAGTTGTTCGTTCGCATCACGAAGCATGCGGTGAGTTGGGCGGTCGGCGTCGTGTCGCAGGAGACCATCGACCGGATCGGCATCCAGAAGGCGAACGTCCGTGCGATCGAGCAGGCCGTGAAGAAGCTCCATGTGGCACCCGACGCGGTGCTCATCGATGCGGTGAAGGTCAAGTTCGGCAAGAAGCCCGTGAAAGCGATCATCAAAGGCGACACGAAGGTATTGAGTATCGCTGCGGCGTCTATTGTCGCAAAAGTTGTTCGTGATACACTAATGAAGGGTTTTGAGCGCCAGTACCCGGGATATGGCTTCGGTACGCACATGGGGTACGGAACCACTGAACATCGCAAAAAACTTGATACGCTCGGCCTTTCGAAGATTCATAGAAAAAGTTTTCAACCAATGAAACACATGGAGCTTGCATGAGCGAAATCGTCCCGTCAGGAAGATCGTTCCTCGATCCGGCGAAACTACTTGACCGCGCTGGCCTCACGTCCGGTATGCAGGTCGGTGATTTCGGCGTCGGCGGTGCCGCATATTTCGGCATCCAAGCCTCGAAGACCATCGGTGAGCGTGGATTGGTGTACGCAATCGACGTCTTCAAACCGGCACTCTCAAGCGCACTCTCAAAGGCGCGACTGGAAAGATGTATGAATTTCAAGCCAGTGTGGTCCGATCTCGAGATCGTCGGTGGCGCACGCATCGTGAAGGACGGTTCGCTCGATTTCGGCATATTAGTGAACGTGCTTCATGCCTCGAAAAAGCAGAAGGACATTCTGCAGGAGTGCACTCGGATGTTGAAGTCTGGTGCCCGGATGCTCATTATTGAGTGGGCGAAGGGCGGCGAGGCGTTCGGCCCCAAGCGCGAGCAGATCGTGCCGGCGGCGCGGATCCTCGACCTCTGTGCGCAGGCAGGACTCGCACCATTCGATCAGTTCGAAGCAGGCCCATACCATTATGGGATCGTGGTAGTGAAAGCGGGGTAACACCATGGTAACCCGGGCGACACAGCTCGGGTGGCGCGGCGAGGAAGCGGTGCGGCGTTGGCTAGAGCGCCGAGATTTTGTTTTCGTAAAGCGCAACTTCCGGACACGGTACGGAGAGATTGATCTCATTATGCGCGACGGTGATACGCTCGCGTTCATCGAAGTGAAGACGCGCAGTAACCGCCGTTTTGGCATACCAGAGGAGTCGGTCGGAGAACATAAGCTTGAACGGCTCGGCATGGCCGTTGCGGCTTATTGCCAGCGCAATCCTGAAATAAGTGATTATCGCCTCGACCTCGCCGTCGTCGAGTGGCGCGGATCATGGCAAGTTAGGTATACTCAGGATGTGTTTAGATAAGAGGATGTTAGGTAACATCAGTCACCGCAATAGAGCAAATCGATATATATGAATCAATTTGATGCTGTCGTTGAAGAAATAAATACCATCACCAGACATGCGGCGGACAAAACCGAATATGGTCATTCACAGTCGGTTTGGCAATGGGTTCTTAAGCTAAAACCAGACGCAGATAGTGCGCTACAAATCGCCGCCCTAGGTCATGATATAGATAGAAGTTTTGGAGACTACCGAAAGATGAAGGCACGGTATGTGACGTATGAGGAATATAAAAAAGCACATGCGCTGCTGTCTGCTAAAATAATATGTGACCTTCTCATCAAACACAATTTTGACAACACCACGATAGACAAAGTCAAACATCTGATAGAAAACCATGAGGTTGGTGGCGAGGGTGATGTTGCGATTTTAACGGAAGCAGATAGCATGACATTTTTCAATAATCTGCCTCATTATCGTAGAGCACATACCGAAAAGGAAACGATTGATAAGATCAAATTCATGTACAACAGATTGAGTGACAGGGCAAAGTTGATGGTAAATCAAACACATTTTGAAAACAAAGAATCCGAAAAACTATTTAAAGAAGCGATTAGTTGACAAGACTCAGTAGTCTGGTATACTGCCGGTACCGAGGATAATCCTCGGTCTTTTTTACTGTATACACTATGGCACAATCACCACTCAAAGCAGCGATCCAACAGATCACCGAAGAGAAGAACATCCCCTATCAGTCCGTCGTCGATACGATCGAGGCGGCGCTTGCCGTTGCATATCGGAAAGATTTCGGCGAGAAGAACCAGAACATCAAGGCGGAATTCGACGCCGACATGGGCACGTCGCGCGTGTTCGATGTGAAGACGGTCGTCGCCAACAAGCTCTACGATGAGTTCATGAAGGAGCAGGCCGAGCGTGAGGCACAGAAGCAGGCGGAACTGGAAGCGGAGAAGGCGTCTCCGGCCGACGCGAACATCACCGCCGCCGAGCCTATGCAACCAGTGCGCCCATTCATCGAAGAAGAGGATGAAAAGGAAGATCGGTTCGATCCGAAGTCGATGATCGCATTGAAGGTCATCAAGGAAACGAAGAAAGACGCGAAGCTCGGCGACGAGATTCGTACCGAACTGTTTCCACCGGCCGCGTACGGACGCATGGCTGCGCAGACCGCGAAACAAGTCATCATCCAACGTCTCCGTGAAGCGGAGCGTGATACGCTCTTCAAAGAATATAAGGGCCGTGAGGGTGAGATCGTGACGGCGACCGTGCAGCGCGTCGAGGGACGTCTCGTGTTCGTTGACCTCGGCCATGCCGCCGCGATCATGCCGCCGCCCGAGCAGATCCAGTCCGAGCGCTACCAGCCCGGTCAGCGTATCAAGGTGTACTTGGTCTCTGTGAACACCACACCGAAAGGTCCCGAGCTTATCGTGTCGCGATCGCATCCCGAGATCGTGCGCAAGTTGTTCGCGATCGAGGTGCCGGAGATCAGCGCAGGGTCGGTCGAGATCAAGGCCATCGCCCGTGAAGCGGGTTCCCGCACGAAGATCGCGGTCGTCTCGACGCAGAAGAACATCGACCCGGTCGGTTCGTGCGTCGGTCAGCGTGGTACGCGTGTCCAGACGGTAATCTCCGAGCTCGGTGGCGAGAAGATCGACATCATCGAATGGTCCGATGACCCGGTGAAGTTCATCTCGAACGCGTTGTCGCCTGCGAAGATCCTTTCGATCAAGACGAATGAGGACGAGCATTCGGCGATCACCGAGGTGCGCGAGGACCAGATGTCGCTTGCAATCGGCCGCAGCGGTCAGAACGTCCGTCTCGCCGCGAAATTGACCGGCTGGAAGATCGACATCGTGGGCGAAGGACAGAACCTCGAGGACCGCATGAAGGAGCGCGAAGCGCTCGCCGCAGCGAAGGAAGACGGGACCGAGCCGGTCGCCGAGGAAACATCCGAAGAAGCGAAGGACGAAGTCCCGACGACGGAAGAAGCCGTAGAGAAGCCGGTGGTCGATGAGGCCGCACCGCCCGAAGTCGTTGCGGTACCGGAAGAGGCGTCGAAGGTTGTTGAGGACGCGCCCGCGGCCGCTGCCGAACCAACTACTCCCAAAGATAACTAATAGTATCCGTTAACATACGACGCGTATGAATATTGTATATTACCCGCTCGGTATCAGTATCGCCGGAATCTTTTTCTCGTGGTGGCTTATCAGTCGCGTGAACAAGGAACAGGACGGCAACGAACAAATGATGGAGATCGCCCACGCGATCCGCGAGGGTGCGAAGGCGTTCCTTCGAAGGCAATATCGCACGATCTCGATCCTCGCGATCTCGGTCGCGGTAATCATTTTCGCGGTCTATGCGTTGACCGGCAAGATGAACACCGGTATGCAGACCAGCACGGCGTTCCTGTTCGGCGCGCTTTGTTCCGGCATCGCGGGCTTCGTCGGCATGTCGGTCGCGGTCCGTGCGAACAGCAAGGTGGCAGCGGCCGCCGATCGTCAGAACATGAACGCGGCGCTCAAGGTCGCGCTCCGCAGCGGCGCCGTCTCGGGCGTGCTCGTAGTCGCCCTTTCGATCTTCGGTGTCAGCGCGCTGTATCTTCTTTATACGTCAGGATTGAGTTTTGATGCACGTCTCGTACCGGACATGATCGTCGGCTTCGGCTTCGGCGCATCGTTCGTCGCGTTGTTCGCACAGCTTGGCGGCGGTATTTACACGAAGGCTGCCGATGTTGGTGCTGACCTTGTCGGAAAAGTGGAAGCAGGTATTCCTGAAGACGATAAGCGCAATCCCGCCGTCATCGCCGACCTTGTCGGTGATAACGTGGGTGACTGTGCAGGTCGCGGTGCCGACATCTTCGAGTCGACCGCGGCGGAGAGCATCGGCGCCATGATCCTCGGTGCAGCACTGTACCCCGTGTTCGGTGAGAAGGGCATCGTCATCCCTCTCATGATCAACGCGCTCGGCCTCATCGGTTCGATCATTGGTGTCATGACCGTACGGGTCAAGTCGAACGAAGATCCGATGAAGGCGTTGAACCGTGGGTTCTACGTATCGCTCGCGCTCGCGACTGTGGTCGTGTTCTTCGTCACGCAGAGCTTCCTCGGCGATAAATACCTCTGGTTCTTCGGCGCAGGCCTTGTCGGCCTCGCGATGAGCACGGTGTTCGTCTGGCTGACCCAGTACTACACTGATCACAAATATCGACCTGTCCGTGAGATCGCCATTGCCTCCGAAACCGGACCAGCGACGAACATCATCGCAGGGCTCGCTGTGGGTTTCGAGAACACCGCGCTTCCGATCATAGCGATCGCCGCAGCGCTCTATGGCTCCTACTGGCTCGGTAACGCAAGCGGCATCATCGACGGCGGACTGTTCGGCACCGCGATCGCCACGATGGGCATGCTTTCGACGGCCGTCTACATCCTTGCGATGGACAACTTCGGCCCGATCACTGACAACGCCGGCGGCATCGTCGAGATGTCCGGCGGATCGGAGCAGACCCGCGAGATCACCGATCAGCTTGACTCCGTCGGTAACACCACGAAGGCGCTCACGAAGGGCTACGCAGTCGGTTCTGCAGCGCTCGCGGCGTTCCTTCTGTTCTCTGCATACACAAAGGTCGCGAATATCACCGTTGTGAACCTCTCGAAGGTTCCGGTGTTCATCGGCGCGATGCTTGGTGGCATGCTCGTCTTCCTCTTTGCCTCGCTCGCGATCCGCGCGGTCGGCAAGACGGCGGGCTACATCATCAACGAGGTGCGCCGACAGTTCAAGGAACATCCAGGCATCATGCAGGGTACCGAGAAACCCGACTACGGCAAGGCGGTCGACATCACGACCCGTGGCGCACTCCGAAACATGATCTTCCCCGGCGCCATCGCCGTGATAGTGCCAGTAGCGACTGGTCTTATTTTCCGCGCTGAGGCGGCCGCAGGGTTCCTCATGGTCGCGACGATCGTCGGCATCCTCATGGCGCTCGTCATGAACAACGCCGGCGGCGCCTGGGACAACGCAAAGAAGTTCATCGAGAGCGGCAAGTTCACCGACTCGCACGGTGTGGTCCAGGGAAAGAAGACGGCGGTCCACGCGGCCGCGGTGGTCGGCGACACGGTCGGCGATCCGTTCAAGGATACAGCCGGTCCGTCATTGCACGTGTTGATCAAGCTGCTTGCAACGCTGACTCTCGTGCTCGCGCCGCTGTTCATGTAAATGATTTTTCCGTTAAACAGGCAGCCTTAATTGGCTGCCTGTTTTGTTCACTTGAAATATTCAAGAAAATATGATATAGTATATATGAAACAAAAATAATTCAATAAAAAATAAAGGCATATGTCAGAAATCAAAGGTATTCCTGGAGCTGGGCCCGAGCAAGGTGTTGGCGATGTTGCATTTGACGCTAAAGCGATCGCGGCGAAAATCGAAGCAGCAAAGATCGCACAAACAAGGTTGAT
>CAINXF010000137.1 GCA_903854795.1 Candidatus Kerfeldbacteria bacterium | reverse complement strand
TTCGGTGAAGAAATGATCGCGTTGGAACCTCTTGGCCTCGAGCTTCTTTTTCTTTTCACCGGCATCGGCGTCCATCTCTCGCCGATCTTCGGGGTCCATGGCGAATTGAGCGGCCGGATTTCCGTTCGATTTGAGATATTTTTCAAGCGCTTCCTTTTGCCGTCGAATATCCTCCTGCATATGCGCGAGTTCGGGCGTCGCCGTACCGTCTGGACGCCGCTTGATGTCCTCGTCGATCTTCTTAAGCTGCTCCTCGAGCTTCTTAAGCTTCTCCTCCTTCTTCGTGCGCTGTGCATCGGAAAGACGGCCATCCTTCCCGCCTGCGGCCTCTTGCTCCCCATTGAGTTGCGAGATGTCATTATCCAGCATGGCATTGCTACGCGTGCGTAGCTCGGGCTCTGGAAGTGTCAGTAACTGCGTCCGTGCATCCGCAACGTATGCAGGTCGACTCGCCTCGGCTCGCTGCTTCGCCCTCGCTTCGATGAAACTCCTTCGCGCCATAGGATCCAGGGGATCGAGTTGGGCGTTCCTCATGTCATCATCGATGACGTTGACCCGTCGCATGACGCCGTCATCGCCCTCGCGTTCTTCGAAGTTTTCTGGATTCATCGGATCAAGCATGTCCTGTGTCTCGATCGCGACGCGGTTCACTACGTTCACATCGGCGATCTTTTCGGATTCCCGATCGACATATTCGTCCTTCGGATCTTTCCAATCCTTAGCCGCTGCGGCACGCTTCTGATCGCCCTCGAGCGCTTCGCGCATACTTCCCCGCTCACCCTCGAGTTGGCGGAATTTCCCCCCTTGCGGCGGTCGTCGCATCCAGTAATTGTAATAAAAATGCTCTGGCGACGCGAGCGCGGCGGACCAAAAATGCCCGTCCTTATATCGCTTTAATGCGACTGAACGTCGTTTGTTCTGCGAATCCGCGCGGCGACGGGCGGCACCCTTCTTAATTCCCTCTTTCCATTCACTTGGTCGTAGCGTAATACCAGTGCCCGCTTCCACCCTATCGAGCACGGCTCCTCCGACCGCTTTTGCGCCAAAGGCAATGCCTTTAAACGGCGCTTTTCCGATCGTCTTCGCGAGTTCGATCGTGCGTTTACCACCAGCAGCTGCCGCCGCACCACTCGCCGCACCCCATCCACCAGCAACGGCCCCGCCGGTCATCGCCGCACCACCGATGACCGCGGCTTTCGTTGCGAACCCTTTTATCTTGTCGGCCCACTGTCCGGCCATCTGTCCGCCGGCGACGCCGAGCTCCTTCGTGATGACGAGCGTACCGACAAGGAGCATAATACCAATCAGATAGCTCAAAAGCTTCTCAGAATCGCCGATCGCGGTTATCGCGGCAGAAATATGCGCCTCAGGACTGCTATCATCCGTCGCCGTGGGCGTCGTGAGGAGCGAGCTTCCCTCGGTCGTGCTGACTTTTGTGAAAATCTCATGACTTACGTTCGTCGGCGAGGCGATGATCGCGAGCGTCAACCAGAGAAGGAATGCGACGACCGGCCCGGTGACCGCGTACTTACCGAATTCCTGCCACCACCGTGCCGCGTACTTCTCGGTCGAAGGATAGGTCTTAAGCAAGAACGCGAGCGGCGACAGTACGATCAGGAACCACAGCGCAAGGATGCGAAGGACGAGCACGATCGTAATGATCGTCATGACGATCGCGGCAACCGATACTAAGAAAAGACCAAGGAGAAGCGCCGTGAGCACCGGGCCGACATTGACGACGGTACTCGAGGTCGAATCCTTCGATAAGGCGACGATGTCCTGCAACCCTAACGCGCTCGTGAAGTTGCCCGCGGCGATGTCACGCCAGGCGTTCACGAACGTGAGCATGATGACCTGCGCGAAATCGATGAAGAATCCCGCGATGAACTTCGAGAAGTTCACGAGGACGGCCATGACGATCAACCGCGCGAGGAGCTTGTTGTAGCGGTAGTTCTCAAGGCGCAGGATCGTTCCGAACGCGATGATCAGCAGCACCACGATGAAGAACATGTTGCAAACGTCGCGCACGATCGCCCAACCCTTCTCGACCGCGTCGACGCCGAGGAACCGACTGTACTGCGCGACGGCGACCATGATGTTGATGACGACGACGAGGAGGTTCGCGACGAACTGTATCAGCGCGTAGGTGATATCCGCGAGCATCGACATGATCGCGTCCGTGAACCCGCCGGCGTGCGCGATATGCGGATAGGCGACCGCCGTGAGCGCGGCCAACACGCCGACGAGCGTCCCGGTCAGGGGACGCTTGTGGCGGCGGATGAAATTGATCGCGGATGATCTCATGTTAGCGCATCACCTGAATGGTCGGGCCGGCGGTCCAGGCGAGACAGTCGTTGTTCGGCGAGCACGTATAGGCCGTACCTTTCGCGTCCGTTCCACATGCGGCGGCCGCATTCGACGGGATACACGAGGATCCATATTTCGGTCCGGTAGAGCACCTACCCGGGGTACAGGCCAGACCGGCTCGCGGACTGAACGTGTTGCACTTTCCGCTTACACACGCGGCGCGCGAATCTTCACCGCAGAGGATACCGTCAGTGCCGTTGCTGCACCAACCCCAGTTATCAATGACGCGGATCTTGATGTAGTACGGCTGACACACACCCGTCGTTCCCTGGCAGTGATAGGCATGCGAGTAGACATGTGGGTTCGCCGGATCATCGCGCGGCTGGATCTTGATCGGCATGTCGATGGTGTTACCGGTCGCATCACCCCAATCGATGACGATGCCGGCGAGCGGGCGCTGTTCCGGATCGACCGTCGTGTTGAACTTCAGTATGTACTGCGTTCCCTCGTCGATGAGTACTGGCTTCGCGCTGTTCACGATGTTGAATTCGGCAGGTTTCACGGCGCAGTAGTCGGCCGATGTCTCGCCGGGCGCGTTGTCGGTCGGGTGATTCGGCGATATGACGCAAGTACCGCCACTCCCACACGACGCATTCGCCGTACATGCCTTATTCGGCGTCGGACCGCCGGAACATACCCTGCACTGGATCGTCGGCGTGCTCCAGAGTTCCTGCGCGGCGCAGGTACCGACGCCACAGTCACCATTGTCGTTACAGGGGACGCCTGTGAGGAGTAGACCAGAATTGTTTTGACATCGCGACGTCGTATTGACATAGCACCCCACAGCACCCGTAGAACACTTTGTCGTGTCGGTGGACCATTCCCACACGGTGAAGGCCTTCACGAAGAGACGCATGAGATCGTACTGGGCGAAGAAAGCGGTTTTACTGGCTACGCACGTCCCCCCCGAACCGCAAATGAGGCTCGATGTACATGGATAGCCGCTCATAGTCCCGCTCGCGGCATTACAGACGTTCGCACTAGTCGTTTTCGTCACGGTCGAGGAACTACCGGTCGAGGAATTACCGAACGTTTGCGTACCCTTATTCGACGCCTGACCGCCGATACA
This sequence comes from Candidatus Kerfeldbacteria bacterium, assembly GCA_903854795.1. Taxonomy (GTDB): domain Bacteria; phylum Patescibacteriota; class Patescibacteriia; order SBBC01; family SBBC01; genus CAINXF01. Next base: position 525 of record CAINXF010000137.1, on the reverse strand, counting down.
CACCTCGCCTGGTAGCGAGCAGCAGTGCCCTGAAGGACAGGCCCCGACGGAGCAGGGACCGTCGGTGCCGCAGTCGGCGTCGGTGCCGCAGATCTTCGAATGGTTTAAGTTGCAACGTTTCAAATTAACACACGCACCATTATAGACCGTCTGGCACATGGCATCCGAATAACAGATCAAGTCCTTCTTCGCGCCGCTGTTCGCGTCGCACTTGCCAGTACCCTTCACCATGTTGGCGCACTTGCCGACGGAGTACGCACAATCGGCATCGGCCGTACACACCCTACCAGCGCGCTTACCGCTCTTTGCGTTACATGCCGTGCCCCCGGCGTAATCATCCGTACAGGCTTCGACTCCGGAACTTGTTACAGCTGCGCTGGGGTCGCGATCCTGGGTAAACCTGAACTTGTTCGCGCTCGAGTCGTACTCAGCACATACGCCATTACCGACGCACTGGCCGCTTGACGCCGGATGGTTGGTATCGAGACAGTCTGCCGACGTAAGACAGCCATAGCCGATCCGATC
>CAINXF010000136.1 GCA_903854795.1 Candidatus Kerfeldbacteria bacterium | reverse complement strand
TGGATAAAGCCTTTATACATGTATTGGCATTTCGCGCGCTCAAAATTGCGCGTATAAGGCCGACTCGCGTAGCCGCTGGCGAACAAGACGCGCGAGTGGAGGATGGCGCATTTTCGCAGCGTCGCGGAGACCGGGGTGCGCATCGTCGTGTACGGTGACGAGACGACGCTGCCGATGCTACAGTCTTCGGAAGAGTTATGTGAGACAAATCTGAGGTGCATGTTTTTTTCTGCCTTTGTTCGCTCGACACCGGAAATGCGCTATTTTTAGTTTTGACGATTTATTTTCTTTGTCTATAATGAAAATGAAAAAATATGATCAAGGAGTTCGAACGTTTGCAATGAATATGCTGAAGAAATATAGTGCGCCCGATGTCGCGAAGCGATTGGATATACCGAGGTCGACAATTTACAGGTGGATTTCGAAGGGCATCTGTGATAAGAAGCGGGTGTACCCGTCGCCAAAATTTGAAAAGGTTAAGGAGCCTTTAAGTGGCATCATCGATACCCTGCAAACTGTGAATGCCAGGATATTGAAGGGTGCTTTATTGGAAAAACCATACGAAGCAAGTGTGTCCACGAAATCCATGTACAAATACATAAAGAAACTGAAGTACTCGAGGAAGCGTGTGAAGACAAGGGGTGAGAGCAAACACTCGACGCCTGGGAGGATCGCCGAATTTAAGCAGGCCTACGTCGAAGCCACCGCAGAACATAAGACAATTGTCTCTATTGACGAGTGCGGTTTTTCGGAAATGACGAAGGCATTGTACGGTTACTCAAAGGTGGGTCAGCCTTGCATCATAAAAAACAGTGGTTCGTGGACGAATCATACTCTACTCATGGCGGTATTTTCCACGGGCAGGAAGGAGTACTTCATCTTCAAGGGTTCTGTTAACAAAATAGCCTTCGAAAAATTCATCGATTACTTGCGCCTCGACCGTCATCATATGATCGTGGCGGACAATGCGAGCATCCACAAGTTTCTCTCGCTCCGAAGAAACAGGGCCGCGATCGTGTACACGCCGCCTTACACGCCGCAGTTCAATCCCATAGAGCTGTGCTTCGCGGACGTCAAGTTCGAGTATCGAGAGCGGAACGTGACGCTGAAACCAGACGTGTTCGACTTGATTACGAAGAGCGTCGAAGAAACGTTGACAGAAGACGCCGTCAGATCGTGCTTTCGGCACGTTCATGACAAATACGTGGTTGGGCCAAACGCACTCCCGACGGCGTAAACGCGCGCACCACTTAAAGACGAACATCTCTCTGTAGAGTACAAGCATGAGCGAGGGTCCACCTCCGAAGTTCAAGGCGGACTTCGCCAAGCTGCTCGATGACGCGGGCGTCGTCTACTCCAAGAAAGCGTGCCTGGCCGACCTCAAGCAGCTGTGCATCGACAACCACCTCGTCGCGGCGCCGCCCGTCGTAGCCACCAGCGACGTCGCGAGCACGAGCGCGCCCTCCGGACCTCCGAAGCTCAAGTCCGACTTCGCCAAGCTGCTCGATGCGGCCAGCATCCCCTACCCCAAGAAGGGGACCATCGACGACTTCAAGAAGCTGTGCGTCGACAACCGTCTCATCGCTGCCGAACCGCCGAAGCCCCCGACGCCGCTTCAGCGCCTGACGCTCCTGCTCAAGTCCACCGGCGTCGAGATCCCGGAGGGTGCCACGCTGCCGGACCTCAGCCAGCTGGCGTTCGAGCTGGGCATCGAGTCGAAAGAGGTCGAGGAGATCACGACCGTCAAGTGCTGCATCTGGAAGTGCATGAAGAAAGCGATGACCGTGGCGCAGTACGAGGCGTTCTCGGACCACGTCGAGTCGTTCGTCAACATCATCAGCCGGATGACGCGCCGCGCGACCCTCGCGCTGTCCTACCACATGACCCGCCTGGTGAGGGAAGGCCGACCCCTGCCCGACCTCTACGACCAGAAGGACACGTACTGGCGGAACTGGCTGCGCCTGGGCACGTACATGCCGGAGCCTGATGGGGTGCGGGTCGTCGACGATCACCTCGGCGATGGCCGGGCTTGCACGAGCCTCGAGCGCAGTCTGGAGCGCATGCTGCCCGTCCTGGACCGCGTATACGCCGCCGACACGGCCGACTTCAGGGCCGCGCAACCCGCGCACTTCGACCAGGTCCTGACCTACGCCGCGCACACGCTGGAGACGATCGTGTGCAACAACGCGTGGGTGCCGCTCTGGGCGCGCCTCAAGCGGCTGACCGGCCTGCGCATCCGCGAGTGGAGGAACACCGTCCCCGCCGACTTCAAGCTCTACGCGGACCGCGTCATGACCGCCATCCGGTCGGCCGATCCGCAGATTGCCGGGTGGCCGCCGGTGGTCGTCGCGTGGGTCGGTGACATCCGGTCGAGGCTCCGCGCCATGCCCGACGAGCCCCTGTTCGACAACCACGGGAAGAAGAAGATGGCATTCCGCGAGGTCTTCGGCTTCAACTACTGGATGCAGTGCCAGTTCAGGTCGCTCGATGTGAAGTGCATGCGGCTGATGCCCGTCACGTCCGTCGGGCGCATGCACGTCCGCCTCGACACCCGAATCCTGCTCCACCTGTTCCACGACGCGCTCGGGGGCGACCATGCGTCGTTCCGCCAGATCAGGGGGCTGAGCAAGGCCTACACAGATGTCAGCGAGCAGAACTGCGGTGCCGCCGCCGACCCGGACACGTTCATGCTCCCATCCGCGATCCGCGAGCCCGACCGCAAGAAGTGCACGCTGGCCGAGTGGGATGTGCACGTCGCCGCCATGGCGGCGCGGGACGCGGAGGTCGAGCTCGTGAAGCAGTCTACCACGTACCTGGATCTGCGGGCCAAGTACGACGCGCTGCACGATGCCGAGCGGGCGCTCATCTCCGGCTTCTTCCCGGGGGCACCCAAGCGCGCCGGGTGGAAGTTCTCCGGCTCCGGCGCGACGGACGGTGTATCCGTCAGCCTCCAGTACTCCCGGAAGGTCAGGTGCGCCGTGTACAAGAAGGCCAAGGCGAAGCCCAAGAAAGGTCGGCTGAAGAAGAAGAAGGCCGATCCTCCTCCCGTGTCTCCTGGGGCCGAGCCGGACGACGATGCCGAGGAGCAACCGCTGACCGTACCCGGGATGGACCACGAGATGTCGACGATCGTCGGCGACACCGTGGTGCTGGGCCTCGACCCCGGCCGATCGAACCTGGCGGCGATCTCGTACGTGTACATCAACCTCACCGGCAAGCACAAGACCGGCAAGCGCAAGAAGAAGAGCTGGACGCTGTCGCGTGGCGAGTACCAGACCAAGTCCGGCATCATCGAGGTGCAAAAGCGGAAGCTGCGGATGCTCGAGGAGCTCGAGCCGTCCTTCGCCACGCTGGCGCTGCCGGGCTCGTGCCTGAGCGCATGCCACGAGGACGAGATCTTCGCATACTGCACCGCGTACCGCGAGTTCTCGGAGGCCTGGTGGTCGGTCGCGCTGCGGCGTGTGAACTCGCGCCTCAACATGCAGCTGTACATGGGCAAGCGCCGCGTGCTGGATGGTTTCTTCTCGCGCGTCAAGCGCGGCGTGATGGCGCACATGAAGGCCGAGTTCCCGCACGTGACCAAGATCGACCTCGCGTACGGCGAGGCCGGCCTGACCATGTCGCCGACCGGGCGAGGGGAGGTGGCCGTGCCCACCGGCGGCACCTTCAAGGCGTGCAAGCGTGTCTTCACCGGCCCCGACTGCAAGGTGACCGTGGTCGACGAGTCGTTCACCACCAAGGTGTCTTCGGACACCGGCCGCACCAAGGAGCTGGTATACCGCTGCCTCGCGGCCGATGGCACCGTCATCGTGGGCCACTGCCC
>CAINXF010000135.1 GCA_903854795.1 Candidatus Kerfeldbacteria bacterium | reverse complement strand
CACCATCACGGCCCTTATCGCGCTGGAGGTGCTGATGGTCACACATCCAACACTTGCCGATGATAACCAACACATCTACGCGACATGGACCGGCTGGGCACTGCGATACGGATACTTCGGGGCGTTCCTCATCGCGTTCATCGGCAACCTGAACTTCATCCTGGTGTTCCCCTACACCATCGTCATCTTCTTCCTTGCGTCGTCCGGCCTACAACCCATCGCGCTCGGCGTCGCGACCGGCATCGGGGCGGTATCCGGCGAATTCTCCGGATACTTCCTGGGACGATGGGGATCGCGCACGCTCGAACGCAAACGTCCCGGTCTCAGCGAGAAAATGCGCTTACTACTCGAGCGGCGTCCGGCGATCGTCCCTGTCCTCCTATACCTCATCACGCTCCTACCGGTCCCCGCGGACATCATCTTTATCCCCCTCGGACTGCTCCGCTACCATCCGTGGCGGGTATTCTGGCCATCGGCACTCGGCAAGATCAGCGCCGGCATCATCATCGCCTACGGCGGTCACGCGCTCTTCCACGTGCTCGGCACGTCGAGCGGCACGGCCAATCTCCCGTTCGAGTTCGGCACGCTTATCCTTCTCACCATCATCGCTTACAGCGTCATCAAAATGCCGTGGGAACACATCATCGAACGGTTTGCTGAAAAAGAAACGACGAAAACACCTCACGCCGCGCAATAGCACGACACTTCAGGAATCGATACGATCAATTCCTTCGCTTTTTCGCATTCATGTAATATCGACCTCCTAGGAGTGTAACAATACAGTACGGCTGCACGACTATCAGCCAACGCTCGTTGTCATTTCGCCAGTCACTACCTCCCAAGGAAAGGAAGGCGAGAAATGGAGTCACCAATTCAGGAGCGGATCGATACTCCGACGCTCGAACGACTCTCTTTCACCGCGGTCGAACAAACTGCAGACAGCGTCATCATCACGGACCGAAAAGGCATCATAATCTACGTCAATCCCGCGTTCGAACGGACCACTGGCTACGCCAAGCATGAAGTAATCGGCCGAGCACCAGGAATCATCAAATCGGGACGGCATGAACCAGCCTTCTACCAGACCATGTGGGATATGCTGCTCGCGGGAAATGTGTTCCGTGCCACGATCATCAACAGGACGAAACAAGGCAAACTGTACTACGCAGAACAGTCGATCACGCCGATGAAGGATGGATCAGGAATCATCACACACTTCGTGTCGGTCGGTAAGGATATCACCGTACTCCGTCGTGCGGAAAAACGGGAGATCGAAATGCAGGCCGCGCGACGCGTACAACAACAGCTCTATCCGGGGTATGCTCCTTCAATTCAAGGGATCGACATCGCTGGGGCATCATATCCGGCTACCGCGCTCTGCGGAGACTACTACGACTTCGTGGTCATGGGACGCGATCGCATCAACATCACCATCGGTGACGTGACCGGCCACGGATTCGGACCCGCACTGGTGATGGTACAGACACGTACGTCGCTCCGACTCCACATGGAGTACGTCACTGATCTTGGTGAGATCGCAGGACGGCTGAATACGTCACTAAGAGACGATCTCGCGCTGCACCACTTCGTGACGCTTCTACTGACCTCCTACGATCTCAAATCCAAGGAGCTCACCTACATCAACGCGGGGCACCCGCCAGGGTACATCCTCGACAGAAGCGGCAACATCATCCACCGGCTCGAGAGTTCGAGTGTCCCACTCGGCATCCTCGCGGAGCCGCTACTACTCTCGCAGTCGTCGGTCCCCTTGGAACCGGGATCATCGCTCGTCATGCTCACCGACGGTTTTGACGAGATCGTCGCGCCGGATGGGACGCGCTTCGGCACCGAACACGCGCTCGACGTGATCGCAGCGAATCTGCACAAACCCGCCAAGAGCGTCTTGCGCCAACTCCGACGACAAACCCAAATGTTCCTCCAAAGAGCACCACAGCACGACGACGTGACCGCGGTCATCTGCAAGATCAACGACTGACGAAAGAACGAACTTCCGCTCGTTCGACCCTCCACCGTCATACAAGGTGGAGGTTTGAACACCCGGAGTACCATCGATCACACTACGTGCGACGCAATTCGCAATATGTAACGTGTGATATTATGTCGCTGGCTCGACCGCGCCATGATCTCGGAGCCACTGTTCGGGATCGTACCACGCAGCCAACTCGCTTTGTTGCGACGCGTATCCTTTCACGTTGGTCGACGCGCCTTTCAATAAACTGAAGTGAAGGTGTTTTCTCTCACCGTCGCTCTCGGTCGAATAACCGGTACCGAGCACCGCAATCTGTTGCCCCGTGGTCACGGAGTTTCCTTTTTTCACCGTGACGGACGATAGCCTGACATGCCCGTACAATGCGGTCACCGTATCGCTGTTAATCTCGTACTGGATCATAACAACGCCGCCGTAGCCACTCACGTAGTTCACGTACGTCACCGTGCCGTCCGCAATGGAGTACACGGGCACGTCGACAGACTGCTCTGCGGGAGTGGTTTCCGCATCAGCGCCTGCATGGTACCCCGTGAATCGCTCCGGCTGTACCGGCGAGGTCTTAGGGGTGATGTACTGTCCGAAGTGTTTCTTCGTGACGCGGTCGAAAAATCCTGCGATCGGCAACACGACGTGCGTCGTGGTGGTGTTCGTCGCGACTACCGGGACCGCACCGCTGTTCGTCGCCGGTGTGTTTACCAAGGCGTTCGTCAATAAATTGACGTTCGGCGACACGGACGAGTTAGCGCTCACGGGAACAGCATTTGTCGTGGATGGTGCGATCTTCGAACATGCTGCGGCGCATAGCAACAACCCAGGAGCGAGCACCATCACGATACGTACTGTTCGGTTGCGTGTCATACTCAAAGTAATAGTCCTTGCGGGGTCATAGTATTTCAATTCCATGATCGGCACAACCGAAGAAACGCGCCATCACGGCGCGCCTTCGGTATTTTGAGGTATGCTCACTTCTAATTTATCGGCACGGTAGGCGGCTGCTGACCACCAATACCAATGATCGTCGACGGGTTCAGCTGGATATTCGTCGCGGTCACGCTACCATCGCTGTTCGACGTACCGCTCGCCATGATGGTCTTACCGACGGTCACGTCACCGACCGAGGCGGTCACGGTGTTCTCGACCGTCGTGCTGCTACCGAGGATCACGATCTTGCTGCTGCCGCTCGCGTCTTGTACCGTCAAGGTCGATCCTTGGACGGACATGACCGTACCGCGCACGGCACCACCTCCACCAAAGTTACCCCGCACTCTCCCGTTTACATTTCGTAGGGTGGCAAAGTCTCCGTTTCGCGCGAACGATGGTACCGCGGGTTGCTTTCCTTTCTGATACTGGACGCCGCCGAAGAACCCGCCGATCCCTGCGACGACGATGAGCACGGCGAGTACCGGAACCATGATGTTCCGTTTCGATTTCGATGCTGATGACGCTGGTGTTTCCATAAGATGATAATTACTAATGGTAATGATTATTCATAACGTAAGGCTTCGATCGGTGCGAGGCGCGCGGCTTTCTGCGCCGGATACCATCCGAAGAGGATGCCGATACCTGCCGAGACTCCGACGGCGAGCTCAACTGCCGACCACGAATACGTCGGGGGCAAATTTAAGTACTTTGCGGCTATATAGGAAATACCGAATCCGATGACGACGCCGAGAATGCCGCCGCTGAACGTGAGGATGATGGATTCGGCCAAGAACTGCATAACGATGGTCCGCTTGCGAGCGCCGAGCGCCTTTCGCAGGCCGATCTCGCGTGTCCGTTCGATGACCGTCACGAGCATGATGTTCATGATGCCGATACCCCCGACGAGCAGCGAGATCGCAGCGATGCCGGCGAGCAGCGCAGTCAATGTACCAGTGACGCTCGTAGCGGCGCCGACGATGTCCTGTTGCGAGATGATCGAGAAATCGGCGGCACTCGTGCTCGAAATGTTGTGCCGTTGCAACAGCAGGTAGCCGATCTGGTTCTCCGTACTGACGAGATCGGCCTTATCCTTAGCCTGGACCGCGATCGAGCTCAAGTACGTTTTTCCGGCGAGTTGCTTCT
>CAINXF010000134.1 GCA_903854795.1 Candidatus Kerfeldbacteria bacterium | reverse complement strand
TCACGCATCGCATCGTCCCGATCGTCGCAGACCGGGCCGTCGATTCGTCCTTCGGCACCGGCGCGGTGAAGGTCACACCCGCGCACGACGTCACCGATTTCGAGATCGGCGAACGACACCACCTGCCGCACATCTCGGTCATCGACAAGTTCGGCAAGATGACCGCGGAAGCAGGCAATGATTTCCAGGGACTCTCGGTTACCGAGGCCCGCGGTCTCGTACTGCAGCTCCTTCAAGAGGCGAACGTCCTCGACCATGAAGAACAGATCACACACAGTGTCGCGTACTGCTCACGCTCGAACACGGTGATCGAACCGCTCCTATCGAAGCAATGGTTCATGAAGACGAAGCCGATGGCGGCGAACGCGCTCGCAGCGATCAAACAGGGCAAAACTAAGGTCGTTCCCGCGCGATTCACCAAGGTCTTGGTAAATTGGCTCACCAACATCCGCGACTGGAACATCTCGCGTCAGCTCTGGTGGGGGCACCGCATCCCGATCTGGTACTGCATCGCCTGCGACGAACCGACCGCCTCGATCCTCGAGCCGAGGGCCAAATGCAAAAAATGCGGCAACAAGGCGTTCCGCCAGGACGACGGCACGCTCGACACGTGGTTTTCGTCCGGCCTCTGGACCTTCTCGACACTCGGTTGGCCAAAGAAGACGCGCGACCTCGCGAGATTCCATCCGACGTCGGTACTTGGCACCGGCTGGGACATCCTGTTCTTCTGGGTGGCGCGCATGATGATGCTTTCAACATATCTCCTCAAAGAGGTGCCATTCAAGACCGTCTACCTCCATGGTCTCGTCCTGAACGCCGAAGGCAAGAAGATGTCGAAGTCGAAGGGGACCGGCGTCGACCCGCTCATCATGATCGACAAGTACGGCACGGACGCCCTCCGGTTGTCGCTCATCGTCGGCACGACGTCCGGCCTGGACTTCCGATTGACCGAGGCGAAGATCGCCGGCCAGCGCAACTTCTGCAACAAACTCTGGAATGTGAGCCGCTATGTATTGTCACAACCGGCACCAACACAAAAAGCGGCAAAGGCATCCTCACTAGCCGACCACTGGATCCTCGGACGTCTCAACGAGGTCACCAGAACGGTTTCACACCATCTCGACCAATTCCAATTCTCGCTCGCCGTGGAGACGCTCCAGCAATTCCTCTGGAACGATTTCGCCGACTGGTACGTCGAGATCCAAAAAGTCGAGAAGAATACCGCGCTTCTCCATCATGTGCTGAGACAATATCTCATCCTACTCCACCCGTTCGCGCCGTTCATCACTGAGGCGATCTGGACTGCGATGGGGGAAAAGAAGCTGCTCATGATCGAACTATGGCCAACAATCAAAAAACCGAATGCCTCAGATGTGCGAATGATCGGCGACTTCAAACAATTCCAGCTTCTCATCACCGGGCTCCGCAACTTGAAGCTCCGCGGTAACGACAACAAACCGCTCGAGATGGCGACCACGGTAAAAGGATCTGAACTGATCACACAACTCACCAACGTGACGTTCGGCAAGACCACGGGCCAAGATGTGGTCATTGCTGGCACCACCATCACGGTTGCACACGAGGTCGCGACCAAGTTCACCACCTGGCGTGAACGTGAGCGCGCACAACTAACCACCTACGTCTCGAACAAACAGAGACTCGCCGACAACGAAAAAGCGCCGGCACAAGTACGTGCGCAGGCGAAAACCGAACTCACGCTTGCCAAGCAACGTATCGCAGAACTCTAACGCTGTCACATCCAATGCCTGACATTAAATCGATCCTCGGTGCGCTCTCAGCGGTCCTCCTGCTATTCGGTTACATTCCGTACATCCGGAGCGTCATCACCGGGCACACAAAGCCACACGTGTTCTCGTGGTTCATCTGGAGCACGTTCACTTGCGTCGCGTTCCTCGCGCAGACGGTCAAAGGAGCGGGCCCAGGATCTTGGATGGTCGGGTTCGAGACAATCGCATATCTCACGGTGTTTGTGCTGGCATTCAAAAAAGGCACACGAAAATTCGATGTGCTTGATTGGATCACACTGCTGTTTGCGATTCTCGCTATCGTGCTCTGGATCACGACGAACAGACCCGTCCTTGCGGCTATCCTCGTTTCGATCGGCGACGCGGTCGGCTTCATTCCCACCTACCGCAAAGGATACAGAAAGCCGTTCGAGGAACATCTGGGTCCGTACGCATTCGGCACCATCGCATCCATCTGTGCCGTGCTCGCGGTATCCCAATACTCGCTCACGACCTGGTTATATCCCTTCACGCTGATTTTGACCAACGGCACCTTCGCGGCGACGCTGCTGGTACGACGCCGACGCATCCCACTACCCGCATGACCACGGACCGCCAAACCGTAATTGAACCAAATCTAGAACTATAGACATGCACAACCTCAAGGACATCTTCGGACTTGTCGCGAGCGTCTTCGTTATAATCGGACCAGTGTTGTATCTTCGTGGTGTTTTCAACAACACTGTGAAGCCTCACGCGTTCAGTTGGTTTGTGTGGGGTGCGACGTTGGCCACTGGTTTTGGGATCCAGGTCAGCGCGGGAGCCGGCGCCGGCGCATGGTCGACAGGGATCGGCGCGTTGAGTTGCGCCGTCATCTTCTTCCTGGCGCTCAAAAAAAGTGATCGGACGTTCAATGTGTTCGACTGGGCGTGTCTTATCGGCGCGGGATGTTCGTTCGTCCTGTGGCGCGTGACAAATCAACCAACCGCGGCCGCGGTGCTACTCTCGCTCACGGACACGCTCGGATTCCTACCGACCTTCCGCAAGGGCTACCGACGACCCGACGAGGACGGGCTCACCCCATTCACGTATGGCGGCATCGGTACAATCTTTGCGCTCGTCGCGCTCGAGCACGTTTCGCTCGCCACCTGGCTCTACCCTGCGACAATCGTCGCGAGCAACGCTGTTTTCGTCGTCATGATCCTGCGACGACGGAGGACTACAGAAGCTCGAACAGCTCGCTGAGTTCCTTCGCCGCCTTTGAGGTTTTTCCGTCCGCGACATCGGCCGCAACCTCGGTATTCATGTACTGGTTCAAAACCTCAGCGTCGAACTTTTTGAGGGCGCTCTGCACCGCTCGGGACTGACGTATCACCTCGATCCCCGACTTCCCGTCGGCGACCATCTTTCGGACCGCCCGGAGGTGACCTTCGATGATAGCGAGCCTATGATCAATGCTCTTTCGTGTATCCATATGGAGGGGATTTCCTAATGTTCAAAGCTGTCCACAAGTTTCTGAGGGGGGATTGGGGAGAGGGTTGCGCACAACCCTAATCCCCTCTAGGGGGATTATACCACTGCACAGTTTCCTCAACAATCCCCCTACCTTACCACCCCATGTCCCTCGCTGCGCTCGGTACACCTCCCCTCCTCAATTGAGGAGGGGATACCGCGAAGCGGAGGGGTGGTTTGCTATTCCGCTACCGAATAGACCTCTTCGACCGTGGTAAGACCGTCCAGGGCCTTGAGGATGCCGTCCTGCGCCATGGTGAGCATGCCTTGGTCCTTCGCGAGTTGTTGCAGATCGACCTCAGCGGCCGAGCCACTGAGGATAAGCTTCTCGATCGCGCCGCTCATCGCGATGACTTCGAAGATGCCGATACGACCCTTATACCCCAGGCCCTTGCAGAACTCACATCCTTTTCCCTTCTTGAAGGTCAGTGGCTTTGTCGTATCGTAATGCTCGCCACTGTTCGCCGGGATCTCCGACAACGTCTTCTTAATGCGTTCCATCCGTCCGATGTCAGGCACGTCATCAATCGCGCAGTGCGAACAAATCTTCCGAATAAGCCGCTGCGCCATCATGAGGTTAAGTGCTGGGGCAAGGAGGTACGGCTTCGTACCCATCGACATCAAACGCGGGATGACACCAATCGCGTCGTTCGTGTGGATCGTCGACAACACGAGGTGTCCGGTGAGCGCCGCCTGGATCGACGTCTCGGCCGTTTCGAGGTCGCGGATTTCTCCGACCATGACGATGTCCGGATCCTGTCGGAGCATGGAACGTAATCCCTTCGCGAACGTATACCCCTTCGACCAATCGATCTGACTCTGGTTGATGCCGGGTAAGCTATACTCGACCGGATCTTCGAGCGTGATGATCTTCGTGTCCGGCTGGTTCAGTTTCATGACGATCGCGTACAACGTCGTCGTCTTTCCCGAGCCGGTCGGCCCAGACGTCAGCAACATACCGTTCGGTCGATTGATGTTCTCCTCGAGAAGTTTGAAAGCGCGGCCGCGGAGTCCCAACTGTTCGAACGTGATCGCCGTGCTTGACCCCATAAGCAACCGCATGACGACGCTCTCACCGAACGCGGTGGGTAGCGTCGAAACACGAACATCGATATGCTCGTTGTCGAGGACGAGCGTGATGCGACCGTCCTGCGGTACGCGATCGATGTTGATCTTGAGCCCGGCCACCAATTTGATACGGTTGATGATGCGCGACCACGTTTCCTTCGGCAACGTCGCGACGGTCGTCAACACGCCGTCGATACGGTACCGAACTTTTACATCGTTCTCCTCGGCCTCGATGTGGATGTCGGACGCGCGTGTCTCGATCGCGCCGGCGAGGAGTGATGTGAACACCTCCGTCAATGGAACCTTGCGGATGTTCGCTTCGAGCTCGCGGAAGTCTTTTAATTGCGCACGGTAACGGTCGATATCCTCCTTGCGGATCTCAATACCGCCGACGATCTTCTTGATCTTCGGGATGCGGGCGTAGAGCTTGAGGGCAGACAGAAGACTATGCTCAGAAATGAGGTATAGTCCGATATGTGCGTTTTGCTCGGCTGCGATCTCGTCGACGAGTTCACGCACGCCCGGTTTATCGGCATCCACGGTCGCAATGCGGAGCTCGTGGCCACTCCTCAAAAAACATACGGTCTTGAGCTTCTCCGCCATATCCTGCGCGATCAACGAGAGTGTTTCTGGCCCAATCGGAAAACTGGTCAAGTTAATGTAACTCAATCCAATACGGGACGCGTGCTCCTCGGTGAGCTGCTCCCGTTGCTTCAACT
>CAINXF010000133.1 GCA_903854795.1 Candidatus Kerfeldbacteria bacterium | reverse complement strand
GGTGTCGTCAATGTCACTTGCGTAGAACGGGGCACCAACTGGATGCCGCCGCCATTCGCCGACGAGACGAAGTTGTTCATACAAACGCTTGGCGACCCTCCGACACAACACCTCTGACGTCTCACATCGCACTTTGGTCCCGTCAGACAACTTGATGATTGCCCCTGGTACGCCATCGAAGTTTCCTACTTCAAGCACTTCGCCGCAGATCGAATCCATTTTTCACTCCAGATTTAACGGTACGGACGATGCGGTATCTTCATCACCACCATTTTTCGACGACTGCAATTCCACGCTTCGGGCCTTGAGGATTTTGTACATCTCCTCGCGGCTCGGCACGCCTGGTTGTCGCGTTCCGATCGATGACATCTCGAAACGATCCAGTCCGGTAAACAGTCACAGATTTTGACACAACCCAGAATTCGACGACTCCCATTGATCCATAGTTTTCAACGTGAGCCTCTTCTGCGGACATGAGAGACTCGTGGATATTACCCAGTTCGCAACGCTCGATCGCATAGCGATACATTCCCGCGGATGCCCTTTGCCATACCTCTCCATTTCGACGAATTTCGAGGACGTGCATCTCTCGTTTTGCAGATCTCATTTTCACCTCACAGAACTTATGGAGTACCAGTCTCTATTTCGTCGCAATACTTTTTCCGAATTTAGCGATCGATTCCGCGTGAGCAGCGAGACACTCTTTCACGATCGACCGCTGCATGATATCCAGGTCGCGCTCATACCCCTCAAACACGGTCGTGCTCGCCGTGCGAAGACGAAACCAATTTTGCCGAACGTCGTCCCCGCTCCTGAATTCCAGCGTAAGCTTGATTTCCTCCATACTTTCCCCTTTTCATAGAAATTTATATGTTCCGTTCAACAGCCTGTTTCTGACTTCACTTCAGGATACGAATCAAATCCGCAGCGACTGCATTTATAGGAGCCGTCAAGCTCCTTTCCACAATCGCAACACTGGTCTTCCCAGACGCGTCGAATCCTCACTGGGTCGTTCCAAAAATCAATTGTTTTCTTGCTTGGAGGAGATGGAGAATTGGTCCATCCGATGAATCCCAAAAATGCTTCCCACCACATGCTTCATAGTCTCCAAATGGGTATCCAGTTATTTCCGTTCACTCAGACAAAACTCAACCCACGCTTCATCCACCTTGACATCCTCCCATTGAGCTTTGACGTGCGTGGCAAATCCAGCATCCTCTTTGGCCTTGATGGCAATTCTGCCGGCGACGTGACACAGAATCTTGCGAAGCATCGTGTTGCTTTCTGCGACCTGTTTTGCGAGTTGCTTGAGCTTCTCATTTTCACGTGACTGCTGCTGTTGGAGTTCCATCAGAAGGCGCCATCGCGTTTCGTTCATACTGTTTACGCCCAAGGCTGAATTGCATGGACATCCGTCCGTCATCCATGCGTTTTCGATGACCAATTCTTGCCCGCATCCTCGACAGTCTGGACGGGCTTCGCTGAAGCCACCGATTGTGTCCACATCCATTTTCACGCATCCCCTCTGGTAAAAAACAGCTATCTTTAAAAATACTCATCAATCGTCAGTGATAACGATGCCTTGTTGCGAGCACGAACAACACACGCCAAGGCCCGATTCTGTCACATTGTAAAACTGACAGTGATGCGTCAATTCTCCGCAACCGTCGCATGAGCTAGCGTATTCACTCACTGCCTCTACCCACCGCCCATCTATCGTGTCACAGCGGTCGCAGTTTCCGTTTTCTTCGCAGTCTTCGCAGTGCGTATTGTCGCAGCAACAATCACCGAGCGTCGTCGATTCGTACCACGTCTTTTGTGTGTCCATTTTCGTTCCCTCACAGAAATTCTTAATTACCCGTTTCAGCAACACTCATCATCATCTTCAAAACCAGTACCGTCGCAGCAATCGCAATTGTTGTTGCCGAAACCCATGCAATCATCGCAATCTTTTGTTCCAGTCTCGTTACACTCTTCACATCGCACATCTGAATCGCAATGTTTGCAGGTCCACATTCCCGAACCATCGCACTTTTTGCAGTCATGGATACCGCTGCCGTCACACGTTTCGCACGTGAGTTTTCCGGTTCCTGAACATTCGTCGCATTTTTCTCGTGACCACATCGCGATTACTACTCAGAACTGGACAAGTTCTGACTATCTCAAACCGAACAACTTGACAGACCATCAAAACACACGAATCCGCCAGCGATCATGCTGCTGAGAAAACAACTCCTCTCGGATCGGCACCGCACCGAAAAACAGCCAAAGGAACCGAATCGAGATTCCCCGTCGCCAGATCCACAAACCGAAACACGGTCTCATTGACGGCTCCTCAATGCCTCGACAACCATCTTGATCGTCTGGACTTGCTCGCCATCGAGCAACCCCGAATGCACACGGATCACGCACCAACCAGCGATCGCTGCCGCGTTGTATTTCTCAATGTCCCGCAGGACTCCGGTGATCGAACGATGACCTGTCGGCTGACCGTTCTTGCCCTTCTGAAAGATGCCGCCTTCAATCTCGACGGCAACCTTCTGATCCTTCCAAGCAAAATCAAACTTCCAGCCTCGAGACTCGTCGAACAAAAATTGCGTCCGGCAGTTCTTCAGATCGTCAGACGGCATCAGATTGTCGGCCAGTTTCGCGAACTGCCCCTCTCGATCGATCTTTGCGACCTTTAAGACGGACGGCTTTTTCTTCGGCTTCGATTCCAGGCCCTTCGGAGCCTTCCGCATTTTCAACCTGGCTGGCACGAATCAGCTCCTCAATATGAGAACTCAAATCAACCTTCGGTCCGGCGAACAAAGGAAACAGGTAACATTCGTTCACACCCACGTCTTCCAGAAATTCAATATGGCCCTGGGCGTCATTCAGATCCGTGAAAACATGCCGCTCGTCCATTGCTTTCCCTGCCAGACATCGTGAGTGATCACGAGGTACGCACAGGGCACAATCGACGACTGATCAATCTCATCCGTGATCTCGACCATCTGGAATAACTGTTTCTGTTTCTGCCTCATCGATTCGATGCTCCGCAAGTACACAAATCGGCCTCGCCATCGGATGTTCGGACAAGTGCCGAGTCGTGATCAGTTCGTTTTCAAACGATCGTTGATCATCCCGGTTTTTGACGCAGACGCGCGAAACGTAAACATAGACCTCGATCCCGCCAGCAGTGCGGCCGAGATATCGCTGAGCCGTCCTGAATGGCGTCTCAGCAAACTCACCCGTTGAAACAATGTCGATCTGCATCCAACCCACTCCCGAATTTTCGCACCCTGACGAACCTCGACGCCAAAAGATTCGTTCCCTTTCACATATCCCGCCGAGCCTGCGGCCCCGCTTTCGCCGACACGACTACTCACCTCGCATCAGGATGCTTTGTTCGCTCTCCGAATTTCGATGGTATGTTTGGCCCAGTGCCGACCGTGCTTGATGTTTGAGACCTCTTCGCGGGAAATACCAAACAGCTTGGCGAGTTCCGTATTCGGGACGCCGGCCCACGCCTGCCGGCAAATCGTCTGAGCCTCTTTCACGGTCAACTTCGCGCGACCGTTGTTTTCGCCTTCGCTGTTTTTGAACGTGATCACCAATTCACACCCCGCAATTCTGTTTTTCAGCCAGTTTTTCCAGCAACATCATCCGCACGACATTCGCCTTCGGACCGAGCTTTTCAATCGTCTTGATCAACGAGTCATTCCCCGCAGCCAGTCCAAGTACCTCGTCATGCGTCATTGCGTCGAGCGTTGTTCCGAAGGAACCCTCGATCGCCTGGCGATATTCGCGTTGCCGCCGCGCATTGTCCTCGTCAGCCTGATCCCGCTTGCGTTGCTCGTCCTGACGCTGAGCGATCAATTGCTCACCACTGGAGGCCACAGGCTCGACGATCGTCGGAGGCCAGCCAAATCCCGGCTCCCAATGAAGCGCGTCTTCGGTCCGAATGCGTTCGATAATTGCCCCTGGTCCGATCTTTTCTTTCCGCAAGGGAAACTCCGAATCGTTCAACCAGGCCAGCCAGTCGATAATCTGAGCCGCCGAGAATCCAGACCGCTTCGCATCGCCAATCGCTTCCTGGACTCGAGCTAATCCAAACTTTTTCAAACCGCCAGCCACCAACCCCCAAGTGGCTTGGGAATCGTCCGACGAGGATTTCGCCGAAGCCTGAACATCAGGCGCTGAGGGAATGTTCTTTGGTGGTGGTGGTTGGGTTTTTGTAGATTGGTCCGGTACAGACTCTGTCTCTGTCTTGTTATTCTTTGTCTTTGTTCTGTTCTGTGCAGACGCTTTTCTCCCATCGTCTCCCGACGTCTCCCGAGTCGTCCCGTTTTTCGCCTCTTCTCCGGGAGAATCTACCGCTTCTGTCTCGGGCTTCGGCAGATTCTCCCACTCGACAGAATCGATCCATTCGATTTCAAAGTCGGGTTGTGAGACCGTTTCAATGCAGCGTTGAATCAGTTTCGTCGGGAATCCTGTGACGATAGCGATATCGCTTGCTGAGTATGCTTTGCCGTCCACCCGGGCGAATGTCCCGCGGATCGGACAAGTCGCCGCAAACGTCACCAGAGCCATCCAAGCACCATACAAGGCGGCTCCATCT
This sequence comes from Candidatus Kerfeldbacteria bacterium, assembly GCA_903854795.1. GTDB lineage: Bacteria > Patescibacteriota > Patescibacteriia > SBBC01 > SBBC01 > CAINXF01. The sequence goes on along the minus strand of CAINXF010000133.1, from coordinate 1,748 downwards.
TCCAGCGCGATTAAACGCCGGAACCCGGTTCCGTGCTTGAGTGGGACGGCCACCCAGGTCATCCGAATAAGCTTTCGCGACGACGAATTCTCAAAGCACCGATCCCAGTCTTTGATCCGCAATACAGCAGGCATCACATCCTCACCTGAAAGTTTTCGACGTGGAATTTCCCGTCGTCGTCCTCGATCGACATCGAATAGCTGCCGAGCAAATGCCCCGGCAGTTTCATCGCCCAGATCCTGGCTTCCTGCAGAGACGCGAACTTCGCCCTGACAAACACCGCGAAAGTGCCGTCAACAATCAAATTCACGCTCTGCACCCGCACGGAAAACGACTTCATCTCATGGATCCCCATCAAGACGGCAGGTCGAGCAATTTGTTGATGTCCGCACCCAGCCCGACGCAGATGCTTCGAAGAGTCAGCAGAGACGGGAAATACTCGCCACGCTCAACGGACGAAATGCACTGATAGGACATACCGCACCGCGCACCGAGTTGTTTTTGACTCAACCCGGCTTCGGACCGCAGAAGATACAACCTCACCCCGAATTCCTTTGATGTCACATTCCAAGCCAGAGGCATCATTGACCGCCTTCCGTCAAAAGCTTCTCACGAATGATCCGAGTCGTCTCAGGAGCAAAAAAACCAATTCGAGACCGATGTCCACGCTGCTCGACGAGTCGCACAACGCAGGGACCGTCGACCGTGACGCGATCACCTCTGTCGAGTGTCAACACCAGCCAGCCACTCTCGTCGGACTTCCTCAGCAAGGCCGCCGAACCCAGATCCTCAACCATCTCATTCCGTGAACTGCTCATGGGATTCCTTTCCTGAAAACCGGATCAAACAAAACTCAAAACGGCACTTCTTCATGATCAATCGGATCAGACGCTTTTCTCGAAGCCGCATACTCGATGGTCGGATTCAGCGCGATCCGCAGTGACTGCATCCCCTTCGAGGTAATCCGCACGCCGTTCTTGACGGCCAGATTTCCGTCAACGCTGACCTGGCTCTGAATGACGTCGTACGACATATCGCCCATCACCAGCCAATCGTTGTCGACCATCCAGGCCAGCAGTCGCTTGGTACTCAGACCAAGCGATTCGGCAGCCTTTTCAATTGTCAGCAGCTGTTCGTCGATCACAGCCATGGGAAATTCCTAAAACAAAAGACCATCTTTACGAGCATCTTTTTTGCACCGCCGAAGCTCGAAAAACTCTTCATGATCCGGATGCCGATCAACAAACCATCGAGCCAAAAGAGACGTCCAATTATTGTTGCACTTGAAATCCCGATCGCCGCGTTCGATCTGCTGGAACCAACGAATCTGATGCAAGATCGCATCCGCCGAAAACCGCTGAATCCCGCGAGCAATCACTGTCAGAGTCAGCTTCTCAAACAACGCCTTGACCTCATCGGGAACGTCATCAATCGTCGGTTGAGTTTTGATCACGCCCACAGCGCGCACCTTCCACGCAGAAGATTTGCAAAGCTCTAAAAATCAAGAGAAAAAAGCGGGGCGAATCCCTGCCCCCGGAATCCATTCCCACCGCAGCCCAAAACGAAAAAGGCCGCGGCGTCCAAAATCAGAGCTCAAGGCTTTTCGCATACTCGATGACGGACCTACGACACAAAACGACTTTCCCACGCCAGGCCGAGGAGTTGCTGGATGCTCTCTGTGAGGAGGACGCGGCAAGGGCTGCGCAACTTATTTAGATGCAGTGCCCATTAGAGAAGCCCGAGCAGCG
>CAINXF010000132.1 GCA_903854795.1 Candidatus Kerfeldbacteria bacterium | reverse complement strand
CGCCCGAAATGAATAAACAATGGCTACGGCAGCAAGGCCGAAGCATACCGCTCGTCGAATGTTCATATGTGTGTCAGTTAACGAGACCATTGATATCGAACGATTTCAAATACCCTGGCAGAACAAACGCCAAGCCGATCAGGGGCAGGACGATCATCGCGATGCCGAGCCACATGGTCCAGAGGTACATCTTCCGCATCTGCTCGACCGCCTTCGCGGTCTTCTCAACCTTCTCTTCCAGCGCCTTCAGGCGTGTATCGAGGTCTTGGTCCATATGGCGACAGTATCACAAAACACAAAAACAAACAAAACAGACTCGCCCTCCGCAGGAGTCGTGTCAGGGTACGGGGTCGTTAGGGGCCTAGGGGCGACGGTCGAAATTTAAGCCCCTGGCCCCTAACAAAAAAACTGCATCACTACAGCCTCTTCCATCACCCACACCTATTGGTATTTCTCAGATTCTGCAAACAACCGTTCCGCTAGAACATTTATCTCTGCCTGGTATCCAGCCAAACGCACTTCCATCTCCGCTTGAGCATCAGAACTCATGCCCGACGCCGCGCGCTTCAACTCATTAACGGCTCTCGCATATTCCAACGACGCAGATTGAGCGGCATGTAACAAAATTAGACGTCGACCTTCAGGACCAAGATCTTGCCATTCATCTCCGCGAATATCACCGTGCCCGACTGTAGCAACTTCCAAAAGTGCCCTAGCACTTTTAATATGCCCTTCCGTACTTTCTAGCAACATCTGCAATGTACTGATATGACGTTCGATGTCCTCTGAAGGACGTTCTGTCATATAGACGAAATATTAAATATCCAAATTCTGCACGGTCTTGGCATGCGTCTGGATGAACCGCTTGCGGGGCGCGACTTCGGCGCCCATGAGGATGTCGAAGATCTCGTCCGCCTTCTCGGCATCATCAATCGTGACCTGCTTCATGATGCGCGAGGTTGGATTCATCGTCGTTTCCGCGAGCTGTTCGGCGTTCATTTCGCCGAGACCTTTGTAGCGCTGGATGGAGACTCCGGACGATGTCTTCGTAACCTCTTCACCCTCATCACCTTCCTTGCCTTCTTCTTCCAGTCCGATCATGGCACCGTCGAGCGTCAACGTAACATCCGGCTTCTTCGATTTCGCGCCTTTCTTTACGGCCTTCTCGTCCGCATCCTTCGGCGTCAACTCCTTCACGAACTTGTCGCGCTCCTCTTCGGTGAACGCGTAATGGAACTCCTTACCGCGGCTGACACGGAAGAGCGGCGGTTGGGCGATGTAGATGTGGCCCTTCGTCACGAGGTCGGAGAAGTAGCGGTAGAACAGCGTCAGAAGCAGCGTGCGGATGTGCGCGCCGTCGACGTCGGCATCGGTCATGATGATGATGCGGTGATAGCGGAGTCCGCTGATATCGAACTGTTCGCCGATATTCGTGCCGAGCGCGATGATGAGCGATTTGACCTCGTTGTTCGCGAGCATCTTGTCGATGCGCGCGCGTTCGACGTTCAGGATCTTACCACGGAGCGGAAGGATCGCCTGAAACTCGCGGTCTCTCCCCTGCTTCGCGCTACCGCCTGCCGAGTCTCCCTCGACGATGAACAGCTCCGATTGCGATGCGTCGCGCGAACTGCAATCGGCAAGCTTACCCGGCAACGTCATGCCTTCCAGGGCGCCTTTACGCAACACGGTGTCGCGTGCGGCACGTGCGGCCACACGGGCGCGTGATGCGAGTATGACCTTCCCGACCATGGCTTCACCGTCGCGCGGGTGCTCTTCGAGAAATTCCGCGAGCGCATCGGTCACGACGCCGTCGACGACCGACTTCACCTCAGCGTTGCCGAGCTTCGCCTTCGTCTGGCCCTCGAACTGCGGTTCCGGCACCTTCACTGAGATGATCGCCGTGAGCCCTTCACGCACGTCGTCACCGGTCAGGTTCTCATCCTTCTCCTTCAGGTAGCCCTGCTTGCGTGCGTAGTTGTTGATCGTGCGAGTGAGCGCGGTACGGAAGCCGACCATATGCATGCCGCCCTCGGTCGTGAAGATGTTGTTCGCGAACGAGAACACCGTCTCCTTGTAGTCCTCGGTGTACTGCAACGCGACTTCGACACGGACCTTGTCCTGCTCCTTGTCGACGTAGAACACGTTCTCGTGCTTCGGTTCCTTGTTGTGGTTCAGGTGCTTCACATAACTCGCAATACCACCTTCAAAGTAGAACGTGTAGGACTTATGGGGCTTCAAACGTTCGTCGGCGATGTTAATCGTCACGCCTTTCGTCAGATACGCCTGTTGCCGCAGGTGGTCGAGGACCGTGTTCAGATTGAAGTCGAGGACCGTGAAAATCGTCGGGTCTGGTTCGAACATGATCGTCGTACCGGTACCGCGCGCCGCGCCGACCGCTTTGACGGCACCTGTCGGCTTACCGCGCTTGTACTCCTGCGCCCAGAGCTTGCCGTCACGCTTCACCTCGGCACGGACCCACGTCGAGAGCGCGTTCACGACCGAGACGCCGACGCCATGGAGACCACCGGACACCTTGTAGCCGCCGTCCCCGAACTTTCCGCCAGCGTGGAGCATCGTCATGACAGTTTCGAGCGCAGACTTCTTCGTGACAGGATGCTTGTCGACCGGAATACCGGCGCCGTTGTCAGTGACAGACGCGCGGTTACCCGGTTCGAGTTTCACGTCGATCTTATCGCACCGGCCGGCCATCGCCTCGTCGATCGAGTTGTCGACCACCTCCCAAATGAGGTGGTGCAACCCTTCGGATGCGGTGTTGCCGATATACATGCCCGGGCGCTTCCGGACCGGATCCAGCCCTTCGAGCACGGTGATCTGCTTCGCCGTGTACTCGCCAGCTGATGTTTTCTTCTTTTTGAGTTCCTTGTCTGCCATAGGTATGGTTATGCTGCTCTCGATAATTTGCCGCGCTTCAGGTCCATGTTACCCCCACCGACGCCGAACTCATTGTTCAATTCCCGTATCAAATCTTCAACTCTCTTCCGATCTTCCCGTCGTAGCACTTCCATCTGCTCTACATTGCGCTCCATGGCCAATGCCTCCAGCGTCGCCTGTGGCGCTGGCGCCTCCTCTGCGCGCTGGGCCCGGCCGCCCTCATGGACGGCTTTTCTCTGCTCTTTCGTGAGCATGACGGTCAGTTCTGGGTCTGCTTCGAGTACTTGTTTTCGCATGGTTTTTACACTATCGAAGCTCGGCGCCAAGTGCCTTGAGCTTCTCTGTTATTACCTTCATTTTAGCTAAAATTTCGGCGTCCGTCAACGTCCGTTCAGGCGACCGGAAGGTCACATGGAGCGCATAACTACGCTTGCCAGACTTCTCGAAAACGTCGAACAGTTCGACCGATTCAAGGAGCGGACGCGCGGCTTCGACGATCGCCTGTTCGATACTCCGGTACTGCAACGACTCTGGCACCCAAAAGGACACGTCACGGTGCACCGCCGGGTATTTCGGTAGCGGCTTGAACGCGAACGGCGCAAAGTTGTTCCGCATGGTCGCGATGTCGAGCTCGGCCCATTCGAGCACTCTTCCTTTCATGGTCGTCGTACCGAGCACGGCTTTCGATGAATTGACGCCCGCGTTGAGCACACCAAGCGCCTCGAACAGCTCATCAAGGATGCCGGTGATCTTCCGTCCTGCGCAGTATCCCTGCGGCGCCTTGAACGCGATGCCGATCGCGAGCTTCCAGGGTTGTTGCTCGGTGATAGACTTGCCGTCGAGTGGGACGAACACGCGACCGACCTGGAAGATGTTCGCGTCCTTCCCTGCGTCGACAGAAGCGTGCAGAATGTCGCGCACATGTGGGATGATGCTCTTGCGTAAGTATTGCTGGGATTTATCAAGCGGGTTCGCGACCTCGAAATGCTTTCCGCCGACGTCCTGCGCCCACGGCGACCCGTAGTACGCGTGTGTGATCGTCTCGATGAACCCGAACCCGACGAGCAGGTCGCGGACATCCTCCTTGAGCCTCATGAGTTGCGGGTATGGCTTCGGTACGTATTCCATCTGCGGCAACACTTCCGGTAAGTTCCGATACCCGATAGTCCTGCTGACCTCGTCGATCAGGTCTTCCGCGATCGAGACGTCGAGCCGCCATGGCGGTACAGCGACCTTCCACGACTTTGTCCCTTTCACCGTGAACCCGAGCCGTGTGAGCACCTGCTTCGCTTTCGACGGTACGATACTCATACCGAGCAGCGACGAGAACGCGACGGGGTCGATTGATACTGTTTTAACGGGAACTATTTTCTTCCCCACGACGACCACACCTTTATCGACCGTGCCGCCACACAGCTCGACGATCAACGCGGCCGCTGCGGCGCTCGCCTGTGCCGGAAGCGCCGTTGGCAATCCCCGCTCAAACCTATGCGACGCCTCGGACCGAAGCCCGAGTCGCATCGACGTCCGGCGAATGCTCTTCGCATCGAAGATCGCCGACTCGAGGATGACGTCGTTCGTACTGTTCGAAATTTCAGTGTGTGCGCCGCCCATCACGCCCGCCAATGCGATCGGTCCCTTCTCATCGGCGATGACCAGCATCGACTGGTCCAGGGTACGCTCCACGCCATCAAGTGTGGTCATGGCTTCGTCGGATTCCACGGTTCGTACGGTAATAGCACTCCCGTTGACCGTCGCCAGATCGAACGCGTGGAGCGGCTGACCGTACTCGAGCATGACGTAGTTCGTCGCATCGACCACGGCATTGATCGGACGGACGCCGCAGAGTTGCAGCCGACGCTGGAGCCACTCCGGCGAATCCGTGACGGTCACACCGCGGATGATGCGCACCGTGTATGTTGAGCAGAGTGTGGATGCCGCGATCGTGACGTCGATCGAACGCGCAACAGGCGTCGACGATTCCTTGAACTTCCTCGACGACTCCTTGAACGCCAGGCCGAGGATCGCTGCGGTCTCGCGCGCGACACCGCGCACCGACAACAAGTCGCCACGATTTGTCGGCACCGAAAGATCGAAGACCACGTCATCAAGTCCCATCGCCTTCGCGAACGGCATCCCGGGCTTCAATTTCGGATCGAGCACCATTGTACCGTCATGGCGCGAGCCGAGACTAAGCTCGTCCTCCGCGCAGATCATGCCGTGCGACGCCACGCCACGGATGTTCCGCGCTTCGATCGTCATGCCGTTGGGCAACTTCGCACCGATGAGCGCGACCGCGACCTTCTGTCCGATCGCAATGTTCGGCGCGCCGCACACGATCTCCTGCGGCTTCCCGTCCTTCCCGACGATGACGAACGCGAGCCGGAGCTTGTCCGCGTTCGGGTGCGGCCGAATGTGCACGATCTCGCCGACGACGACCTTATCGAAGTCCTTCTTGCGATCGATGATCGCCTCGACCTCGATCCCGGCCATGGTCAATCGTTCCGCCAGTTCCGCCGGGGAAACGGAAATGTTCACAAATTCCTTGAGCCATGACAGCGGAACTTTCATACGGCGCCTCCTTGTACGGCTGAACCATCGTCCGGTAACCTCTCGAGTGCTTGGATCACCAAGTGACAGACCGTATCACCCATGCTCACCATTGCGTCGGTGGTCAGCTCCTTCGCATCGACGCTCGTCCTGAGTGAGGTGGAAAGCTCGTCGATCTGTTGTCTCGTTGCATCGTCGAACGTAAAGAAGTTCGTCACCAATTCCGCCGACGAGGTCACCGCCGAAAACCACGCGACGTTCCTCTTGTTACGTCGGAGCGCCAGTGCGCGGTCCATTTTGACGGTATTTCCTTCATCGGCTTTCGATGTGTAATCCTCCGGCCGCATATGCTCCTCAGGCATGTCCTGGAAACCTTCCAACAGATCACGGAACATATATATGAACGACTCCTTGGAACCTCGGCGTTCGGTCTGTTCGGGCCGCGGCACGTACGGGATCGCCTCTTCGTTCGGTCGTTGGCGTGGTTGTTCGCTCATATGGTTAGAACTGCTTCAAAAAATCGAGGTTACCATTGTACAGCATTCGTATGTCGGTGATGCCGTAGCTCAACATCACGAGCCGGTCGAAGCCCATGCCGAACGCGAACCCGTTCCACTTCTTCGGGTCGAGCTTCAGAGATTTCATGACGTTCGGATGGATCATGCCGGCGCCGAGCATCTCGAGCCACTCGGTCTTGCCGTTGATCGTCCACTGCAGGTCCATCTCGATACCCGGCTCGACGAACGGAAAATAGCTCGGCCGCGTGCGGATCTTCACGTCGTCGCCGAACATGCGCTTGAAGAACACATGCAACGTACCGACGAGATGTGCCATGGTCATATGGCGGTCGATCGCGATCCCATCGCACTGCGTGAACGTCGACTCGTGCTTCGCGTCGGTCGCCTCGTGGCGGTATACGCGCCCGATCTCGACGAACTTCAGCGGCGGCTTCCGATGGAAGACCGAACGTGCCTGGACCGTCGAGGTATGCGTCCGCAACACGAGGTCAGGACGTCCCTTGATGAAGAACGTGTCGTGCATGTCGCGCGTCGGATGGTCCTTCGGGAAGTTCAATGCCTCGAAGTTGTACCAATCCTCCTCCAGCTCCGGCCCCTCGTGGACGTCGTACCCAAAGCTCCGCCACACCTCGATGATGCGACGGCTGTACGTCGTGATCGGATGGACATGTCCACGCACCGGTCGTTCACCGGGCAGCGTCGGATCGAACGTATGCCGGTGTGTGCCAAACGTCCGCTTACGATCGGCAAGCGCTTGATCGATCGTACGACGGACCTCCTGGATGAGCTTCCCAATCCGTGGACGTTCGTCCCGTGACAACGCGGATAACCGCTTCATCGCGGCAGCGAACTTGCCGTTCCGCCCTAACAGGTCCGTTTCGACCCGTTCGAGCTCGGCCTCGCTTCGTGCGACCCGGATCGCCTCGAGCGAATCATCGCGAAGGATGGACAGGTCATGCTCCATGGGCGCCTCCCTGCTGCGTACGGCGACCGGAGGTCGTGCGTGCCGCGAAGAATGCCTCGATGAGCGTCAGGAACAACAACAGCAACAACGCGGTCCACCAAGTGAAGTAACCGCGGGACTGGAGGAACAGGCTGCCGGTCATGAGCGTCGCGATCAGTATCGCCTGACGGAACGACAGCGCGACCAACTTGAACGCGATCTCATCGCGCTGGAAGAGCCGCCGCGCAAGATAGCCGACGATCGACGCAATACCGAAAATGACGAGGAAGAAGCTTACGAAAAACAACGCAACGCCAATAGTGCCGGACACCTGCGGGCTCAGGAACATCAGTACCATAACCCACGAGGCTGCGGCGATGGCGGTACCGGTTCCCATGATGATGAAATATCGGTTGAGGGGCATGTGCGCGCGGTCTGTCGACCTCTAAAAATGTCGTATGGGGTACAGATTGTGCCTCAATATCGTAACATTTTTCTGTCACATTCACAACCGTATTTTTCTCATTTCTGAAGATAGAATTAATATCCTGACTTTTCCACAACGACTTGACCAACGACGATTTTCATTCTGTGGTATACTTCTACAGTTCGTAGTTGAATATTATCTTTGAATGCCCACCTATGGAAACACAAAAGAGCACCTCGGAGTCGTCAAGCAACGGCGGCAAATCGTTTTTTCAGGACCCGCAGAAGCTGACGTTCGCCTTCGGCCTCTCAGCAGGGCTCGCCTTCATGGCCATCGTCGCGCTCGTGATCGTCGCCGTGCATGACGGAGGGTTCACAAGCTCGAAGAAGAACACGAATACGGTCGCCGCGGATACGACCAATACGAACACTGACACGTCAGCCGCCGATGCGACGCTCTATGACCCAGTACGTATCGCGAGCACGATCAATGGCATTGATATGACGAAGTTTCAGTCATGTCTCACTGCAGGAACGTACTCGTCGGTCATCACGAACGACACTAGCAGCGGTACCACCGCGGGCGTACAAGGTACACCAACCACCTTCGTGAACGGCACTGAGATCTCCGGCGCACTTCCCTACGCCCAACTCAAGACCGCGATCGATGCGGCACTGGCGGGCACAAAGGGAACCGCGAACGTACCGGCCGTCTCGAAGGACGACCATGTGATCGGAGCGACGAAACCGAAGGTCTACATGATCGAATACTCCGACTTCCAGTGTCCCTACTGCAAACAATTCAACGCGTCCGTCCAGCAGGCACTGACGGCGTATCCCGACACGGTCGCCTTGATCTACCGTCACTTCCCGCTCACCTCGATCCACCCGTACGCGCAACAACTTGCGGAAGGATCAGAATGTGCGAGCGCACAAGGCAAGTTCTGGCAGTACCACGACACGGTCTTCGCACAGTAACTATATCGATTAAAAAGGATGGCCTCGCGGCCATCCTTTTTTTGTCCATCAATATGTCATTTTCGGATGTCAGCGTAGAGCGGACCGAGATCGACCGGCACATCCGGAAATCCGTTGTTGATACATTCCAACAGCTTTTTCGTGACCACCTCAGGTTTCAAGTTCAGTTCTGGGATGCGTTTCACCGGGATCCACATGGGCTCGTAGGTGCCACGCCGCTTTGTACGCTCTGGTGCGCTCTCCTCGGCATCCTGCGGAAGCGCGACCGGCACCATCGGCGTAGTAACGAGGAAATAATGATGCATAAATCCCTCTGGCGTCGAACCGGTCATGACCTTCCTTCCTGCGATGACGTGGAGGCCGGTCTCCTCACGCAGCTCACGCTGCACAGCATCGGTCGGCGCTTCGCCGTCCTCGACGCCACCACCGGGAAAGACGTAGTATTCACCCCACGTGGGATGCACGCGCCGGATCACTAACACGTGGCCATCGGTGATGGCGAGCGCAACGGCACGGTCGCGATAGCGGGGTTCGACAGGCATATATCAACGTTGACGATACTTCTTCGGCAGTAGTTTCCAGTTGATCGAATCCGCGACTTTAAGTAGCGGGAACGGATGCTTCGTCTTCTTACCGTACCATATGAGCGCTCCCATATCTTTCGGGAAGCATTTTCCGCTATAACCACGATACCCGTCCTGGAGCACTTTAGTCATGCTCGTGGTGATCCTCGGGTCATTACCTACACCGCCGCGTACCGCCTCGTAATCAGCGCCAAGACGCACACAAAGGTCGAAAAGCATGTTCGAGAACACGACCTTCGTGGCCAGGAAACAGTTTGCGCCGAGCTTGATCACCTCCGCCTCGGTCGATGTCGTGATCGCCTCGTATGGCGCTTTGGGAAGCATGCGCATGACGAGCTTCGCTGCCTTTCGGTGTGCCGCAGTGTTCCGCGCCATGCCGACGATTTGTCGGTCGGCGTGAAGGAAGTCCCATATGTTCGTCTTGTCACGGAGAAACTCGGGGTTGAACAACCAAGTATGCTTCGGATAACGTCGTTGCAGATCGATAGTGGTGCCCGGGAGGACTGTCGACTTCAGAACAACGATCTTCCTACCGGTGATCTTCTTCGTGGCATCCTCGAGCGCGGAAAGGTCATATCCGGTCTTTGCGTTGTAGGGCGTTGGGACGGTCAGAAATATTACATCCGACTGGTTCACTTTTTCTATTCCGTCTGCATATTGATGCAGGCTGTAAATCGCTGCGTTCTTGAACCAAGCACCCACCGCCTTGCCGACCATGCCGTAGCCGATGATGCCAACCTTTGGCTGCTTCATAACCATGCCCTCAATTACTGATGATAGTCTTTATTGACGGTACTCGCAGATGTCACGGAAGTCACAGTACTTGCACCACTCACCCGGCGTCGGCTCGAACTGTGCGGACGAGATCTTCCCGATGACCGAGAGGATCCACGCGCGTGTCGCCTCGAGCTCCTTCTCCGTCGGCGCCAGCTCGACTTCCACGTTGTCATCGAGGAAGTAGTACGACAACTTCTCGACATTCGCGTTCAGGATGTGCGGGTCCTGCGCGGCGAGTGCATAAATGTAAAGTTGATACTTGTCCGCGCGCTCTATCTTATCACGAACGTGGCCCGACTTGTAGTCGACGATGCCGACGCGATCCTGCTGCGCGGCTTCGTCGCGACCAAGAAGGTCAACACGGTCGATCTTCCCACCGACGATGTACCGATCGAGTTTCAAATTGAACCCCTGCTCGAGACCGAGCACCGTCGGTAGCGCGGGAGCGTTCTTCTCGTAGAACGCCTTGAGCGCCATACGACCACGTTCCCTGAACTTGTCGCGCTGTTCCTCGCTGTCGTACCACTCGTCGATGAACGACGTTTCGTAGAGCTTGAGCAGCTCGTCCATCGTGACCGGAACCTCCTTCTTGTTCGTAGAGGCTGCTTCGAACAGCGCGCCTTGGTCCACCTTCGATCGATCACGCACGAGCTCGAAGAACTTCTGAAGCGTCGCGTGCATGGTTTCGCCGTATGAGAATTGGGCATTGCCACCGACCGGCACCCGCAGCACGTACGCGTAGCGGAACTGCCACGGACACTTCTCATACGAACGGAGCGCCGAGAAACTGTACTTCGTGCCGAGGAACCGAAGGTCGCTCACACCGACCGGTTGCCGATCCCTGCGCTCGAGCTGCGCCAGTAACCGCGGTTCTTTCTTCGGATCTTCCTGCACAAACCCAAGCTCGTAGAGGAACCGTGATGGCTTCTTCGCGCGGACGCCGCCGTAGTCCTCTGCAGCCGTAAGGTACAGCCCATGCTTCGCGCGTGTCATCGCGACATACAGGAGTCGCCGCTCTTCCTGCAGGTGCACGTCGCCGTCGGGTAATATCTCACGGACGAGCGGCTCGGGGATCTCGATCGGGTCCTTACGCTCGGTCGTCGGGAACCGGCGGTCGACGAGCTGCACCATGAAGACATGGCTGAACTCGAGGCCTTTCGCACCATGCACCGTCATGATCCGTACCGCATCGACGTCCGGCTCGGCGGTGCCTGCGAGACTACCGGCGTCACCGGATTCAAGCCGCAGCGCGTGGAACTCGAGGAAATCGCGTACGGTCGCGTGGTGATGTGCCTTCTCGAAATCGGCAACCTCGCCAAGGAACTTCCGTATCGCCGCGACACGCTCGACGATGTTCGGCGTACTGCGCTTACCGAGATCCTTGAGCGTACCCGCCTTCTCGAGGAACAAGAGGCACACCTGCGTCACCGCATGGGTTCGCGCGTAGTCCGCGCCGGTCCTCACGAGATGTAAAATCTCGTCGATGCCTTTACGGGACGATACAGAAAGGTTTGGGACGATACGACTCTGGACGAGCGTCTGGTACAACGACACGGTCTTCCGCCGCGAGAATGCGTTGAGCTCGATCACGTCCTCGGCCTTCACGCCGAACGACGGTAGCTCGAGCATGCGGTACAGTGCGGCGCTTTCGTGGTAGTTATCAAGCAATTGCAGGAACGCCACAAGGTCGATCACGTCCGGCTTACGGTAGAGCCCTTTCGACGCGAAGAACTGGTACGGCACGCCGGCGAGCTCGAGCGCATGGATGAACTGCTCGGCGTGGTCGTTCGCGCGCACGAGCACCGCGAACTCCTTCCAGTCGAGCGATTCCGATTTTTGAAGCTTCACGATGCGCTCAGCGACGGTGCGGGCTTCTTCCTCCTGCGTGGTCGCGTGGATGAACTCGACTACGCCCGGTTCTTTGTCGAACGCGCTCAATTTCTTCGATACCGGTTCCACCGCTGGTTTCTTCGTACTTCCCTTTTTCAACACGGTCTTCTTCTCGATGTTGAGAGCCGCTTCAAGTCGATTCGGGTTGTTACGTTGAATGAACCCGTATGCAAGGTCGAGGATCTGTTGCCGCGAACGATAGTTCTTTGTGAGCACGACCTGTACACACGTCGGAAAATCATGCTTGAACTCGATGATATTCGACACCGACGCGCCACGAAACTTGTAGATTGACTGGTCGTCATCGCCGACCACGGTAAGGTTGTTCCGTGGAGCCGCGATGAGCTTGATGAGCTCGAACTGCGCCCAGTTGGTGTCCTGAAACTCATCGACGAGCACATACTGGAACTGCTCCTGATATTTCTTCAAGATCGAGGGACGCTTCTTGAACAGCGCGATGGCATACGTAATGAGCGTCCCGAAATCGAGACACCCTTCATCAAGAAGCAGCTGCCGGTACGTCGCGTACGCGGCGGCAACCTCGCTGATCCGCTGAGCCTCGGTGATCTCGTCGGCGTCCTTATCGTCCTTCTTCTTCACGAACTTCTCCTCGTCGCGGTCGAGTTTCAACGATTGTGCATACGTCAGGTACTGCTCGGGCGCAATATCCTCGTCCTCGAGACGCGAGAAGTGTCGAATGAGCGCCGCGATGAACCGCGTCGGGTTACCAAGCGGTCGGTAGTAGTCGAGTTCGAATGTATCAAAGTTCCTCCGTACCATAAGCCACTGCTCGGTCTGGGACAGCAAACGAAAGTCCGCGGGCAGACCGATGTCAAGCGCATG
>CAINXF010000131.1 GCA_903854795.1 Candidatus Kerfeldbacteria bacterium | reverse complement strand
CACGGCCGGCGATGACGACCTTCCTACCGCGATGGAATGGGCGGACAAGGCGTCCCATGCAGAAAGCGACAACTCCAACGTTCAGGGTCTCCTGAACGCACTCCGCCAGCGATAGGAGGAATCGCTCGCGGTCGAACCAGTACCGGTTTTCGTTGTGTGCTCCCGTCGGTGTTTTCTACGCCGGCGGGAGTGTTATTTTATACTTGACGGTTCGATGAGTGACATGGTAACTACAAGGCAGTTGAACCGCCCATTTGCGGTCATACCCAGATCGCTCGTTCCATGTTGACCATAGGAGGCAATCCCATGCGTGCACATGTTGTCGCAGCACTATTCGTGTTGCTAGTTGCACTGCCAGTCCACGCAGAGGACCATGAGTCCTCGCTCGCGAAGCTGGTCAGTCTCGGTGAGCAGCCGCTTAGTCGGGTCACTGACCTCGGTGGGATCATCGGGGGAAGGTCCGTGGACTTCACGGATGGTAGCGACTACTTCAAGACGGTGCTGCCGCCGACGATCTTCCCGATGCAGAAGAGCACGCCCCACGTCGTTCTCGTGGTCAACCTCTCGCTGGACATCATGCACGCCAACTACCATCTGTGCATGTTCAACCCGCGGGACATCGTGACCCATCGCAACGACGCCACTGTCGTTCCTAGCGTGCGTGTCGTGTACAAGGATCCCAGGCGTCCGGACAAGGGGATCTTGATCCACCTGACGATGTCAGTGCAGGAACACGACAAGGCGCCGGTGATCCTTCCGGCATTCGCGAAATGACCCTACGGTCGAAGTTGCCACCACCAGGGAGGCCGAAGCTCGACGAACTATGTCTATGCTCTGGCCTCCACCCTCCCAAACCCGCAGTGCGGTGTTTTTTGTTTCTGAACATCACCTGAAACGATTGGCATTTTGCGTGTTGAAATGTATGTGGCCATCCGGGGTAGTAACATGTGTAACCCTTAACAGGAGGCACAAATTATGAGCCTATCATCACATGCCACGAAAATGTTGTTGCTCACCATCGGTCCCGCAGGCGTCATCGATACCATCAGTCTCAACGTGACAGGAACGCCAGCGTCTGCCGAACTCACTACCAATCACCGTGCACATGCACCGCCTGCCTGATTTCACGCCGGATCATGCGGTACCGCCGTACCGGACCACCATATCTCGTCGATTGGTACCGCGATCCGACCTCCATTAATCAAACGCTTCCGCGAATATCAAGTCGGGAGCGTTTTGGTGCAACGATTGCTTATAAGTAATATGTACGCTATACTGATTTTTCAATGATCACGCTCAACAACGTCCATAAATCGTACGGGAAGAAACAGAACGTCTATGAGGCGCTCCGCGGCGTGAGTCTATCTATAAAGAATGGCGAGCGCATTGCCGTACAGGGAAAGTCAGGATCAGGCAAGTCGACGCTCATGCATTTGTTGGCCGGTCTCGATACTGCGACGAGTGGCACGGTCGACGTTGATGGGAAATCGCTCGGTACGCTGAACGAAGGCGCGCTCGCTTCGTTACGTAACGAGAAGTTCGGCTTCATATTCCAGCAGTTCTTCTTGCAGCCGAACCTGACGGTGCTCGAGAACGTGACGTTGCCGTTGATGATCCGCGGTGTCAGCCAGAAAAAGCGGAACGAACTCGGCCGGAAATTACTTGCTGAAGTCGGTCTTTCCGACAAGGAGAAGAACCGCGCGACCGACCTGTCTGGCGGGCAGATGCAGCGTGTGGCGATCGCACGTGCGCTCATCGTCGATCCCGAGGTCGTGTTCGCTGACGAGCCGACCGGTAACCTCGATTCCGACACCAGCGAACAGGTCATCAATCTTCTGTTCGACCTCCATAAACGCCGTAACGTCACGCTCGTCATCGTGACGCATGATCACGAGCTCGCCGCGCGCTGCGATCGGACGATCCACATTCAGGACGGAAAGGTGGTCGCGTAATTATGAAGTTCATCGACTACGTACGGACCGCGCAGACCAATCTCACGCGTTCGCGATTGCGGACCGTGTTGACGGTACTCGCGATACTCGTGGGTACGTTTACGCTGACGCTCACGACGGCGCTCGGCGAGGGGATCCGTACCTACGTCGATCAGCAGATCCGTGCGCGGGCACAACCGGACACGGCAGAAATTTTTGCCTTGTCGCGGGATAATGGCGGATTCAACTCGAACCAGAAAGTTGCCGAATACAACCCGGATAAGGTGACGTCGACCGGTAGACAGTCGTCACTTACTCAGGTGGACCTCGATAAGGTCAAGGCACTACCAAACATCACGGGAGCATGGTTTGGGAGAAGTATCGCCACCGAATACATCCAACATGGCAGCGGGAAAAAGTACGTCGCGGCGATCGATCCGTTGTACTCGATGACGAAGCTCGATTATGCGGCGGGAAGCATGCCGAGCATCGATGACGCCACGGCGTACGTCTTACCGTACCAATACCTCGAACCACTTGGGTTCGCGCAGCCATCGGACGCGATCGGGCAAACGGTCACTGTGCGGTTCGTCGAACAAATCGTCCCGATAACGAAACCAGGTGTCGTACCGCCCGCACCGAAGACGATGGACCGGACGTTCACGATCCGTGGCGTCCTTGTGAACAGCGCCGTTTCGCAATCTGCCTACATTTCGAACAAGGCCGTCGACGAGATAAGCATATTTCAGTTCGGTGAGAACCAATCACCGAGCATGATCATCGCTGGCACGACGCCGGGAATGTCGAAAGTCGATGCCGCCACGTTGAAGAAATCGCTTTCCGACAAGGGTTATGACGTCTTCATGTACCAGGACGCGATCGCGTCGTTCACCAAAGCGATCTCGATCATCCAGTTGAGCCTTGGCGGATTCGCCGGTATCGCCCTGCTGGCCGCGATGATCGGCATCGTGAACACGCTGCTCATGGCGGCGATCGAACGAACGTCCGAGATCGGTCTTTGGAAGGCGCTCGGTATGCGTCGACGTGGCATTTTTGGCACGTTCCTCTATGAAGCGCTTTCGATCGGGTTTTGGGGCGGCATCATCGGCGTTCTGTTCGCCTATGGCGTCGGCAGCATCCTCAATCCGAT
>CAINXF010000130.1 GCA_903854795.1 Candidatus Kerfeldbacteria bacterium | reverse complement strand
GCCGCTCTTCCAGAATCCCAAATTCAAATTAGCAGTGCGACACACACAAACTACACCTGGCAACCGTCTCAAGATAAAAAAATCTTCTTACTCAAGCCTGACACATTCATGAACGACAGTGGCGATGCCGTCGCGAAGTTCGTTTCCTACTATAAGATACCGCTTGAAAACCTCTGGATCGTCCATGACGACCTTGACCTGCCGTTCGGCGAGCTCCGGATGGCGACCGGTCGCGGCGACGCAGGACACCAGGGCGTCGCGTCGATCATCGCTGCGCTCGGCACGAAAGAATTCAATCGTCTCCGCATCGGCATCGGCTCGAACAAGCCGCTCGGCATTCCCGCAGAAGACTACGTGCTAAAAAATTTCAGCCAAGAAGAAGACCAAAAAATCACCTCGGATATTATTCCTGATGCCATCGAAAAACTAAAACAACTGAACGACAAACCCGTATAATAAAACGGGGGGCGGTAGAGGTTGCGATGATGATTGCAACATACCCGCCCCGAGGGACGCCGAGGATGAAGTATCGAACCAAGGGCGTCCGAGACAGAACGGAGCGGGTAGCGCGTTTTACACGCATGGGGGCGTGACTTTCGCAGCTCACTCACCGCTCCAACAATACAGGAGTAATGAAAGACGCATTTGCCCAGGTATACCGCTGCAGACGGCCCTGAAGGTCGGAACTAGTTGCCCTCCAACCCTTGCCGGAAACTCCGGCTAAAGCTCAGACGGACTCCGTTGCCTAGGAGCACGTGTCGTCCTCATCACTCCCTACACTGGTAACCCATGGTACTACTTACAAGCGTAAGATTCCTGCCGAAATCGGAAGAAACCTTAACTCGTGGCTACTTGGAACGCGTAGGAGGGGTTGCACTCCGTTCGCCGCTTGCAAGTAGAACTATGAGTTCCATTCAATACTTCAATACCAATGAGCATTTTCAAGACAAGATAGGAGCCTAGCAAAAGTTAGAACAGCTGTCAAGGGTAGCCGATCACTCGGCCGCCATGACAATCCAGATCACGTCACACCATGAACCGCCTTACGAACATGCCGACCACGAACACACTCTTCACCGACCCGAAGCGGCTTCCGTCGTTCGCGTTGCGCGATATCCCCGCGATGCTGCGGTTCTCCGGCGTGGGACCACTGAGTGCGAAAACGTTCCTCGTCGCGCGCCTCAACCACAACGACCGCCTCCGCGCGCGGGTCTGGATCACGGCGGACGACGCCGAAGCATCGACCGTCCTCGAGCAACTCAAGTTCTGGGACGCGTTCGAGGTCGAACCGATCATGCTCATCGAGGCCAACCTGCCGCGGATCCTCCACGACCTGATGACGAACCGAAAGTTATTCCTGATCTCGAGCGTTACCGCGTTCGAGCGGTCCGTGCTGCCGAAACCGGCATTCCGAGACCTCACCATTTCGCTCCTCCCGGGCGAGGTACGGAAGCCTGCGGAGCTCTCACAGGAACTCGTGCGCAGCGGCTACACCTTCGAATCAGCGGTGACCGGCGAGGGCTCGTTCGCGCGACGTGGCGGCATCGTCGACATCTTCCCGGTCGGGTCACCCAAACCGATCAGGTGCGAATTCGACGGCAACACGCTGCTCTCGGTCCATAGTATCGACGGCCGCAAGAAGCCCACCGAGCTTCCGGACGCCACGATCACGCCGGCGACGCTACCGATCAACTCCGGCGCCACATTATTCTCATATCTGACCGGCGAGGAGACACTTTTCATCCTCTCCGATCCCGACCAACTCTCGACCGTCGCACCGCGATGGGAAGGATGGGCCGAGGTCCTCGCGCCGTACCACGCACTCATCTTCGAGACCTTCAACGACGACACCACCGAGCAGATCGAGTACCACCAAGCACCATTCTACCACCGCGACTTTGATGCCTTCATGGACGACCTCGCCCACTACCGAAAGGACGGCTGGGAGATCGCCGTGGCATCCGAACAACCGACGAGCATCACCGAGCTTTTCGCGCACCATAAGGTCGACCCGCCCGCCTTCGCGACCGTCAAGAATCCCGAGGCCATGCTCACAGGCTTCAGCGCGCTCAAGGAAAAACTACTGTTCCTTACCGACCAGGAGATCTTCGGTCGCAAGGAATCAAAAAATACGATAACGGGTAAACAGAAGATCGACCTCGCGTTCCTCGCCGAACTGAAATCAGGCGACTTCGTCACCCATCTCGACCACGGCATAGGCCGATTCCTCGGCATGACGCGCCAACAGGTTGACCACCATGAGCGCGAGTATTTCACCCTCGAGTACTCCGGCGGCGACCGCCTGTTCGTCCCGGTCGAGGCGGCCGACAAGGTCTCGAAGTACATCGGCATCGCCAACCCAAAACTCCACCGGCTCTCCGGATCGAACTGGTACCAGCTGACCCGCAAGATAAAAGAGGAGACGCTCGCGCTCGCCCAAGAGCTCTTGAAGCTCTACGCAAAACGCGCCACGGCGAAGGCAACGTCGTTCGTCGGCACGACCGCCGAGGAGCGACAACTCAACGACTCGTTCCCCTACACGGAGACCGAGGACCAACGCACTGCAATCATTGATGTATTCGCCGACATGGAAAAAGAGGTACCGATGGATCGACTGGTGTGCGGCGACGTCGGGTTCGGCAAGACCGAGGTCGCGATCCGCGCAGCGGTACGGGCGGCCATCCGCGGCAAGCAAGTCGCCATCCTCTCCCCTACCACCATCCTCACGCAGCAACACTACGACACGTTCGTGAACCGTTTGAACGGTCTTCCGCTCACGGTCGATCTCCTGAGCCGCTTCAGAAGCGACCGCGAACAGACCGCGACCGTCGCGAAACTCGCCACCGGCGAGGTGCACATCGTCGTCGGCACGCACCGTCTCCTCTCGAAGGACATCAAGTTCAAGGATCTCGGACTCATCATCATCGACGAAGAGCAGCGATTCGGCGTAAAGGACAAGGAACGCCTCAAAGAGATCCGACAACAAGCGCACGTCCTCACGCTCACGGCTACGCCTATCCCACGCACGCTAAACCTCGCACTGTCCGGTATCCGCGACGTGTCCGTCATCGAGACCCCGCCCGAAGGCCGCCTACCGATCGAGACGATCATCCAATCGTATTCCGACACGATCGTCGCGTCGTCTATTAGGAAGGAGATCGCCCGCGGTGGCCAGGTGTACTTCGTGTACAACAACGTGGAGACGATCGAGCTCACCGTGAAACGGCTCCAGAAGCTCGTCCCCGGCGTGACCTATGCGTTCGCCCACGGCCAGATGGACGAGAAGGACCTCTCAAGGGTTATGGCCGATTTCGACACCGGCAAGATCCAGGTGCTCGTCTGCTCGACGATCATCGAGAACGGTCTCGACCTGCCGAACGTGAACACGCACATCGTCGACAACGCCGGCCGCTTCGGACTCGCCCAGCTCTACCAGCTCCGTGGCCGCATCGGTCGCGGCAAACGCCAAGCATACGCCTTCTTCCTCTACCACGCGACGAAGCTCACCGCCGGCCCGAAGAAGCGTCTCCAGGCGTTGAACGAAGCGCGCGAGCTCGGCTCGGGGTTCCAGCTCGCCTTACGCGACCTCGAGATCCGCGGCACCGGTAACATCCTCGGCAAAGAGCAGCACGGCCAGGTCGCCGCGATCGGCCTCAACCTCTACACGCGGCTCCTCTCGCAAGCGATCGAGGAGCTCAAGACCGGCATCAAACAAGAGGAACTCCGCGACATCATCATCGACTTACCGCTCGACATCGGCATCCCGAAGACACTCATCCCGTCCGAACCAAAACGGTTAAAACTCTACCAGGAGATGGCGAACTTCGTGATGATCGATGAGCTCAAGGACTTCAAGAAGAAGGCGTTCGGTGTGAAGGACGTTCCTGCACCGCTCAGCAACCTGTTCGATCTGCTCGAGGTACGTTTACTCGCGCAGAAGACGTCCATCATCAGTATCGTCATCAGTACGGTCAACGTCGAGGGCATCGCCAACAAAAAGCTCACGATCGAGTTCTCCGACATGCTCACCCCGGCAATGATCGAAAAGCTGATCACGAAGAATCCGCGCTGGGACTTCACGACGAAGATGGTCAAGATCGATTTCGAGGAACTCGGGCAGAAATGGTTGCATGAACTGAAGTCGTATGTTAGATTGTTTCAGCGCGCACCGGAGCAGGTGAAGCCTGATACACCGGACGAGCGCACGAAGTAACACGACATTTCTAAGGGTGGCGCACAAGCTGCCCTTTATATTTTCGACATAAAAAGGAAGGCCGATCGCGTGATGCAACCGGCCGTCCCTCCTACTGCTACGAGCTGTTGATCACACAGCGACTTCCTTCCTGATGTTCAGGCGACTCACCGTGCCACCGGCATGCGCGAACTCGGACAGGACCTCCGCCGACGTGGTGCCGGAAAGATGGTAGGAATTACGCAGCGCTTCGAGGCACTGCTCCTCCGTCTCCCTGATCACCACCCAGAGCTCGCCATGGATCGAGAAGACCCTTCCGACCAGCGGTCGTCCGTCATCGATGTCGCGGTGGCCGGTCATCAACGCATCGGCGACGATGACCGGCCACACATCGCGGCCCAGGTCGCGCATGAGATGCACGAACCGCCATGGCCAGATGTTCCTCTTCGACAGCGAGAGGTACATGCCGCGAAGCTGGTGAGTATCATACTTCTGACTGATCTTACACTTGGAGACGGACAGTCCGATCTCAGCCGTAAACTTCGCAAGCGCACTCACGATCGTTTCCTTCCGAACGATCGAGAAGCGTCCATGTCCGCGCTCCGGCATGACGAACATGCTTCTGTTGGTGGCCACTGTGCCCTCCCTGCATGACGTGAACTCCGTGATGAAGCTCTGTGAGCGGTGTAAGAATATGCGACATCAGCGCATGAATGCGCGCTGTGATCATTTCTACGAGCAACAAACATGTGATACTAGGATAATAATACGAATATGTCAAGTATGACCAATGACACCGCATACTACCTCGCCTTCCAAAAGATTGGCATCGGCTATCGTACGCTCCACAACCTTCTTGAACGTTTCTCGTCCCCGGATCGTGCGTGGAATGCGCCACGTGAAGAACTCATGCGAGCTGATGCTTCAACGCTATTCATCGAGAAATTCATCGCCGAACGAAACCTAATCGACGTGGAAAAGCTATATGCACAATCGAAGTTCAGCGACGCGCTACCACTGACAGTTGCCGACCCACGATACCCGGCGCTTCTGCTGGAGACACATAGTCCCCCACTCGTCCTGTTCGTCCGCGGATCGATCGACGCACTCAACACGAGATGCTGCGCCGTCGTCGGCACGAGGAAACCGACGCCGTACGGTATCGCGGCGACGCACCGGATCGTCGAACCACTTGCCCAACGTGGCGTCACTATCGTCTCCGGTCTCGCATACGGGATTGACGCCGAAGCACACTGCGCCGCACTTAACGCCAAGGGCGCGACCATCGCAGTCCTTGGCAATGCCATAAATGAAGTGTATCCCCGCTCGCATACGTCGCTCGCCAACAACATACTAGACCAAGGCGGCGCCGTGATCAGCGAATACCCACCAGATACCGAGGTTCAAAAGCACTTCTTTCCCCAACGAAACCGCGTGATCGCGGGGTTATCAGTTGCGGCGCTCATCGTCGAGGCGGGACAGAAATCCGGTGCGCTCATCACCGCAAAAATGGCGCTCGATGAGAATCGCGAGGTCTTCGCCGTGCCCGGTCCGATCGATGCAGAGACCTCGATCGGCACGAACGATCTCATCCGCCAAGGCGCCTCGATCGCGACGCATCCCGATGACCTCATCCACGCGTTCGGACTTGACAGCGTTTCTGTTCCGCGTGACAATTGCACAATTCGCGTTGAAACTCCCGAGGAACAACGGCTCCTTCCGCTGCTAACCGCGGCACGACACATTGACGAACTCGTTACATTGAGTACACTGGACACCAGTGTCGTCAACGCGACCTTGAGCATTCTCGAAATGAAAGGGCGCGTCAGACACCTCGGTGGAATGAACTATATCCGTATCAACTGACCAACACCATGACAAAGGATTTGATAATCGTCGAGTCGCCGACCAAAGCAAAGACCATTTCGCGCTTCCTCGGTTCAAAGTATCGCGTCGAATCGAGCTTTGGTCACGTGCGTGACCTTCCGAAGTCGAAGCTCGGCGTCGACGTCGAACACGACTTCGAGCCGAAGTACATCGTCCCGGTCAAATCGAAGAAGACGGTCACCAGCCTCAAGAAGCTCGCGGCAAAATCGAACAACATCTACTTCGCGACTGACGAAGACCGCGAAGGAGAAGCCATT
Organism: Candidatus Kerfeldbacteria bacterium; assembly: GCA_903854795.1. Classification (GTDB taxonomy): domain Bacteria; phylum Patescibacteriota; class Patescibacteriia; order SBBC01; family SBBC01; genus CAINXF01. The sequence goes on along the minus strand of CAINXF010000130.1, from coordinate 3,538 downwards.
TCATGGCACCTGGCGAACCTCCTTGAGACGCCGAAGGATAAATTGAAGCGCATCGTGTTCCATGAGATCACCGAGGAAGCGATCACCGAGGCACTCGCCCATCCGCGTGAGCTCGACACCCGGCTCGTCGACGCACAACAAGCACGGCGTATCCTTGACCGGCTCGTCGGCTACGAACTGTCTCCCTTGCTCTGGCGGAAGGTCGCGAAGGGTTTGTCGGCCGGCCGCGTGCAATCGGTCGCCGTACGGCTCATCGTCGAGCGCGAACGCGAGATCAAGGCGTTCAACGCGCAGGAATACTGGTCCATCGACGCCTCGTTCGCGAAGGACGCGGCGCATCCGTTCCAAGCGAAGCTCGCAAAGCGCGACGGCAAGTCAATCGACAAGCTCGACATCACCTCGAAGGACGCCGCCGACGCGATCGTGAAGGACCTCGACGCAGCGACCTACACCGTGAGCGACGTACAAAAGAAGGAAGTTAAGAAGAATCCGTACCCTCCGTATACGACCTCCACGTTGCAGCAGGACGCGAACCGTAAGCTCGGGTTCTCGAGCCGTCAGACCATGGTCATCGCGCAGCAGCTCTACGAAGGCATCGAGCTCGGCGACGCCGGTTCCGTCGGTCTCATCACCTACATGCGTACCGACTCGTTCAACCTAGCCGAGAAGTTCCTCGGCGAGGTCGGTTCGTTCATCGAGTCCTCCTTCGGCAAGGAGTACCACGAGCCAAGGAAGTTCCACACGAAAGCAAAGGGCGCGCAGGAAGCCCACGAAGCTATCCGGCCGACCGATCCGACGCGCACACCGGAATCGATGGCGTCACACCTTGACCCGTCGCAAAAGAAGGTCTACGAGCTCATCTGGCGCCGCGCAGTCGCCTCCCAGATGGCCGAAGCGCGCATGGATTCCACGACCGTCGACGTCGTCAACCAGAAATCGCCGTCAGGCATCATCTACACGTTCCGCGCGAACGGCCAGGTCACGAAATTCGATGGCTACCTCAAGGTCGCGACCGAAAGCGTGAAAGAAAGCGAGCTCCCGGCGCTCGCCGCCAACGACGCAGTCGACCTCCAGTCGCTCACGCCGCTCCAGCACTTCACCGAACCACCGGCCCGCTACTCCGAGGCAGGACTCGTGAAGAAGCTCGAGGAGTTCGGCATCGGCCGTCCGTCGACCTACGCGCCGACCATCGCGACCGTCATCGACCGCGGCTACGTCGAACGGTTCGAACGACGCTTGAAACCGACCGACATCGCGTTCATCGTGAACGACCTGCTCGTCGAGCACTTCCCCGAGATCGTCGACTTCCAGTTCACCGCGAACATGGAACAGAAGTTCGACGACATCGCCGAGGGCACGACGCAGTGGGTCCCGGTCATCAGGGAATTCTATACACCATTCAAGGAGCACCTCATCATGAAGGAGCAGACGCTCTCGAAACAAGAGCTCACCGAACAAGCGACCGAGTTCAAGTGCGAAAAGTGTGGTAAACCCATGGTCATAAAGTACGGCCGATTCGGGAAGTTCCTCGCGTGCTCCGGCTACCCCGACTGCAAGAACACGAAGGAGTTGAACAGCGACAACTCGATCGCCGACGACAAGGCGCCGGTCGAGGGCGTCGGCGAACCCTGCCCGACCTGCGGCCAGGGCAAACTCACGCTCAAGCGCGGACGGTTCGGACCGTTCCTTGGCTGTGACCGTTACCCCGACTGCAAATACATCAAGAACATCGAGAAGACCACAGGCGTAAAATGTCCGCAGTGCGGTGTGGGCGACATCATTGAGAAACGTTCCCGCTACGGCAAGACGTTCTACGCCTGCAACAAGTACCCCGAGTGCAAGTTCGCACTCTGGAGCAAACCGACCGGCGAGAAGTGTCCCGAGTGCGGAAGCTTGATCGTCTACGGCGCGAAAGGTACGTTCCGCTGCTCGAGCAAGACCTGCAAATATGTGAAGGCCGCGCCGGAAGAACCGGCATCACCACCTGAACTACCGACGGACGACAAGGACGCATAACCACGCTGCGCTCTTATTGAGATCGATTCTCAATAAGCAATTTCTCGCTACAACGACTAAGACCACCGGACAACCTCCATTTCCGATGGTCTTTTGTCGCATTGCTGCGACGTAACGAACAGTACTTCACTTATCGAGTGTGGCTGCCGGAACGATTCCGACTAGAACCTGAGGTTCATCAGCTTCTCACCCTTACAGTACCCTCCTTCCGGGTACTCACCGGTACGCAGATCGCCCGCGATGGGTTCTCCCGCGCGAAACAACTTCATGCACACCGGGAAGGGTCCGCACATGCCGAGGAACCGACAAGCCTCCGCTCCCTTGTCCGCACGACACGTGTCCTCGAGGCACCGCCGCGAAAGGTTGTTGATGAACGGATCCACCAAGTTTGTGCCTGAAGTCACCTATCACCACCTCCCACGGTTACGACGTGACCCCCTGGCAGTTTCCCTGAAGGGTTCCGCGCTCCTCGAGTCGTTCGCAATACTCCACGAACCCCGGATCGGTCCTTGCACAGATGAAGCGACCGTCATGGACCAGGAACGGGCAGGCCGCATCACCTTCCCCGAACTTGCAGATGCCCAGGACAGCGTCCTGCGTCAGGCTCATGGATTGATCACCTCCCTTCATCCGTGACAGAAGTTCCACCATGCCCACATGGCGACACCGGACGCGATGACGGCACACACGAACCGCCACAGCAACCGCATCACCCTGGGCGAGAGGTTCACGAACAGCGTGTCACCCGGATTACCCCCGCCTTCCCGTGCCACGGTCAGCCTCCTTGTCCTTCAGTGTTTGCCCGAGATGTGGGCGATGATGATGGCGCTGTTGACCGCGCTGAGGGCGAACGACAGACGGCTCGTGAGCCGGGGGCCACCGATCTGGTCAGCGACCGACTCCTGGAACAGCTTATGCGTGTTCGTCTGCTTCTCCGTGAAGTCCTGCAGCGTCGAATCCGTCGCCGCGCGGTAGGTCAAGAGCGACGTCGTGAACGTGCCCTGCATCTCGTGAAGCTTGGTCGCCTGCTGCGCATCCGACGCCGCGACTGCCTGCGTGAGGTCGCCCTTCGTGGCGAAATCCTCCGCCTTGATCGCGGTCCGGACCGCATGGACCTCGGACGCAACGGCACCGATCCGGTTCCCGACCTTCGTGAGGTCGGTCCGCACCGCGCGCACCGCCATCGTGTCCTTCGCGACCGCCGCGTTGACCATGGTGATGGTCGCCTTCGCCGGCATCGCCTGCTCCATGGTCGCGACGCGACCCTTGAGCTTCGTGTTTTCCTTCTCGACCCCCTGCAGGTAGCCCCACAGGACGCCGAGCAGAATCGCGAGCACCACGAGCACGGGCACCATCCACCCGACCACGAGCTTCAGCGCGTCGCTGCACGTCCAGGCGGCGACGGCATGGCCGCTGAGGCGAAAGGCGTCGTTCGACTGATGCTCGAAATCGCTGAAAACGCCCGGCGTGACGGCAATATCCAGCCCCAGTTTTGGCGTCGCTTGCGACAGCCAGTTGAACT